>NZ_JARAVO010000469.1:0-1689 GCF_033792805.1 Streptomyces sp. PA03-1a | reverse complement strand
CCCGTACTCCGCCCCGGCTTTGCCCTTGCCCTCGCCTTGCCCCCGCAACTGGAAGACGTGACTGATGACCCTTCGCGACAGGCTCTTCATCGGCGGCTCCTGGGTGACCCCCAGCGACCCTGACCTCATCCTCGAGATCCGCTCCCCCCACGACCAGTCGGTCCTCGGCCGGGTGGCCCAAGCGGCCGACGCGGACGTGGACGCGGCCGTCGCCGCGGCGCGTGAGGCCTTCGACAACGGGCCGTGGCCGCGCACCGACCCCAAGGAGCGGCAGGAGGTGATCCGCCGGGTCAACGCGCTGCGCGAGGCCCGTGCCGACGAGATCGCCGCGGCCATATCCGCCGAGAACGGTTCGGCGGGCTGGTTCACCCGGGCCGGTCAGCCGTTCCTGACCCGCCAGGTCGACGCCTACCTCAAGGCCGCCGCCGAGCTCGGCTGGGAGGAGGTCATCGAACCCTCCGACCCCTCGGTGGACTTCGACACCGTGGTCAGGCGCGAGGCGATCGGCGTGGTCGCCGCGGTCATCCCGTGGAACTCGCCCTTCTCCGCGGCCACGGCCAAACTGACCCCGGCCCTGCTGGCCGGCAACACCGTGGTGCTGAAGGTCTCCCCGGAGAACTCGCTGAGCATGATGCTGCTGGCGGACCTCTTCCACGAGGCGGGCCTGCCCGAGGGCGTGCTCAGCGTCCTCCCGGCGGACCGGGAGACCAGCGAGCACCTCGTCTCGCACCCGGACGTCGACAAGATCGCCTTCACCGGCTCGACCCGCGCCGGACGGCGCATCGCCTCGATCGCCGGCGAGCAGCTCAAGCGGGTCAGCCTCGAACTGGGCGGCAAGTCCGCGGCCGTCATCCTCGACGACGCCGACCTCCCCGCCGTGATGCAGGGGCTGCGCTTCGGGTCGCTGGCGAACAACGGCGAGGCCTGCATCCTGCAGACCCGGATCTTGGCGCCGCGCAGCCGCTACGAGGAGGTCGTCACGGCCCTGAAGGAGATGGTGGAGTCGCTGAAGGTCGGCGACCCCTCCGAGCCGGACACCTTCATCGGCCCCATGATCCGTCGTGACCAGCAGCAGCGCGTGATCGACTACATCAAGCTGGGCATCGAGGAGGGCGCCCGCCTGGTGACCGGCGGCCCCGAGGTGCCGCGCGGGCTGGAGGCGGGCAACTACGTCACTCCCACCGTCTTCGCCGACGTCGACAACGGCATGCGGATCGCCCGGGAGGAAATCTTCGGCCCCGTGCTGGTCGTGATCGCCTACGACGACGAGGACGACGCGGTGCGGATCGCCAACGACTCCGACTACGGCCTGTCGGGGGGCGTCTGGACCACGAGCCCCGAGCGTGCGCTGGCGGTCGCCCGCCGGCTGCGCACCGGGACCGTCACCCTGAACGGCTCCCCGATGAGCTTCGACGGCCCGTTCGGCGGCTACAAGGCCAGCGGCGTCGGCCGCGAGTACGGGTCGGTGGGCCTGACCGGCTACGTCGAGCACAAGACGATCACCCGTCGGCGGTGACCGCGGACGGGCCGGGCCCGGGAGGTGTGTGGGGCGCCCCGGGCCCGGCGGTCACCGGTCGCGGCGGCCCGGGTGGGGGTCAGGAGTCGTCGGCGTGGAGGTTCTTGACCTTGATCCAGTCACGGCTGCGGCGACCCGGAAGGTACGTACTGGTCAACCGCTTCGCCACCACA
>NZ_JARAVO010000468.1:0-1722 GCF_033792805.1 Streptomyces sp. PA03-1a | reverse complement strand
CTTCTGCCTCGGCGCCAGCCTCGCCCGCTTCGAGATCGACCTCATCTTCAACGCCATCGCCGACACCCTCCCCGCCATCCGCCTCGCCGGCGCCCCCCGCCGCCTCCGCTCCCCCTGGCTCAACGGCGTGAAGGAACTCCGTGTGACCTACACCTGACCTCGAGCGTGCGTTTGCTGGTCACGGGGTATGGCAGGGTAGGGTGTGCTTTCGCGTGTCCAGCGGGCGTGTAGCTCAGCGGTAGAGCGCTGCCCTTACAAGGCAGATGTCGGCGGTTCGAAACCGTCCACGCCCACCAGCCCCAGCGCATGGCAAAGGCCCAGGTCATCCGGCATGAGTCCGGAAACCTGGGCCTTGATCTTTTGCCGCCCTTGAGGGCCGCCGTGCCACTCACGTGCCAGAAAGTCCACCGGAATCCACATCGGAGCCCGTCCCCTTGACCCGCCGGATCTGGTCGTCCACGTGCCCGGCGATCTCGTGGTCGCGGCCGTTGACGAGGTGCTGATAGATCAGCGCGGCCCGCACCGACGAGTGCCCCATGCGGTGCATCAGCTCCCGCGTGGAGGCCCCGCCCGTCGCGGCGAGGGTGTTGCCAGTGTGCCGCAGATCGTGGAAGTGGACGTCCCCGAGGCCGGCTGCGGCGATGGTCCGCAGCCAGATCCGCCGGAAGTTGTTCCGCGAGATGCGCCGCCAGCTCGACCGTGAGCGAAGCGGGGAACGCCACGGTGCGCACGCCGGCCGCGGACTTGGGAGCCTTGACCGTCAGCCCGTCCGACCGGGTCTCGGCGACCGACCGGCGGACCGAGATGGTGCGCCGCTCCAGGTCCACGTCCCAACGCTGGAGGCCGGCTGCCGCGCCGGGCAATCGCGCGGGAGAACACCACGCGCGGCATCGTCGCCCTCGTCTTCCGCTGCAAGCCCTCCGGTGGCTCCGAGCGCACATCCGATGAGTCCACCGCCGTCGACTGGCTCACACCCGATGAAGTCACCGAGCGCATGTCCGAAGTCTTCGCGATCCGGCTACTGGACGCCTTGGACAGCGCCGGCCCCTGGTGCACGAGCCCATCACTCCGAACCCCAAGTTGGTCGGGTAACGGTCCACAATGAAGGCATGTCACCAGAGGCAGAGAAGGCACTGCGAGCAGCAGGATGGCTGCCTGGAAGAAGTGTCGATACGACTTCCTGGCGCTTGCAGTTGGAGCAGGTAGGCCTTCAGATGCACGATGCCGCCGAAGCGTTCCTCCGCGAGTTCGGCGGTCTGGACTTCAAGTACGGCGGGCCAGGCATCTCACGTGCACGCGAGCCGTTCCATCTGGATCCAGCGCTCGCCGTCGGCGACGAGGACCGGTTGGAGGACTGGGAGCCATCAGCCGGACGTCACCTCTTCCCGATCGGCTACCTCGACAACCGGTACCTCCTGAGCATCGACCAGTTCAGCGAGATCTACTGCGTCGACCCCTTGGATGCCAGCTTCGGCCGGATGCCTGAGGCCTTGGAGAACCTCGTCCTCGGCGTCGCACCCACCGAGATCGACGCCCCTGATCCATCCTGACCCGGGGTCCCCCAGCGCCATGAGCAACCCAACGATTCCAGCCGTCAGCCGAGACCGGACGAGATCACCCAGTTGTCGGGTCTCGGTTGAGGCTTGACGTTTTGGCGTCGGGTGACGCTTGACGTTTGGGCTAGACGATTTTTCGTTTGTTGTACTCCCCGGATTTGCGGAC
>NZ_JARAVO010000467.1:0-1724 GCF_033792805.1 Streptomyces sp. PA03-1a | reverse complement strand
CACGGGCGGCCGCGGTGGGGGTGCGGGGGGCGGTTGTGGGCTGGGTGGGGCGTGGTGGGGGGGGTGGGGGGGGGGGTGGGGGTGGGGCGTGGGGGTCGGGGTCGGCGTCCCCGTGCCGGGCGCGCCCAGCAGGCTCACGTCGTCCGCCAGGTACGCGGGCTGCGCGTACCAGCCGTGCAGGTAGACGGTGACCGAGGTGGTGCTCGCGCCCGTGGTGAAGCTGGTGGACAGCTGCTGGTACGAGGACGCGGACGGGGTCCAGACCGAGGCCTCCGTCATCCCGGTGCCGGTGGCGCCGAGGTAGACGTAGCTGCCCTGGACGAACGCGCTCAGCGTGTACGTGGAGTTGGGCCGGACACTGATGGTCTGCGAGCAGCGGGAGTTGTCCGAGGAGGAGGGCGTGCCCTGGAGCGCCTTGGTGCCGCCGTGCACGGGGGAGCCGACGGCCGCGCCGCTGGAGGCGGTGCAGGACCATCCGGACAGGCCGCTCTCGAACCCGCCGTTGGTCACGATGTTGGTGTCGGCGGCGTTCGCGCTGCCGGACGTGGCGACGAGTCCCGCCACCGCGAGGGCGGCGGCGCCGACGGCCGCCGCGGCTCTGAGGGCGGTGCTCCGCGGGCGTGCGTGTTCCACTACTGCCTCCTGGGGGCGAGGAGTTGGGCGGTTACGCGAGTGGCCACTCTTGTGTGGGACGCAGTTTGGTCCAGACCAATGCGGGGGTCAATACCCTTGCCGTCGTGCGTAGACCGTCGTCCCGCGGGTACCACCGACTTCATCAACTGTTCGGCGACTTTCCGCACTGCTCCGGCTACGCAGGGATAAGCTCTCCGGGCAGGGACTGGGCGGGAGTTCCGGGAGGTCGCGGGTGTCGAGCGTCATAGCGGTCACGGCGGACGACCTCGCGCTCCCGCTGGAGCAGCACGTGACGCGCACCGCCGCCGCCCTGGAGGCCCACGGCCACCTCGTCGTGCTCGTCCCGCCGGAGCCCACCGACCCGTTGCGCCGCCGCGTCCACACCGTGCGCGCGACCTTGGAGGCGGACCGGGTGGCGATCGTCCCGGTCGACCTGCCACCGCTGGCCGCCCTGCTCCTGGCCGAGCAACTGCGCCAGCTCGCCGCCACCGACCTCGGGCCCGGTGTGCTCGCCGGGGCCGCCCGGCTGCTGTCGCACTACCTCCACTCCGGCGCCCTGCTCGGTTCGGTGTCCCGGCTCGACCGGGTGGACGTGCCCGTCGGCGCCCACCTGAAGTCCCTGGTGCCCGGGCGCCACTTCGCCGTCCTCGCCCACCCCGAACCGCACCTGTCCGAGGCGCGCCCCGACGCCGTGCCGGCCGGGCCCGCGTTCCTCACCCAGCTCGCCGTCGCGCACGGCCACGGCATCGACGCCGGCTGGGTCACCGGGCCGCTGGCCCGCTCCTGGCGGAGCCAGCACGTGCGGGAGGTGCCGCTGCCGGCGGACTCCGCGCGCTGGTGGGGGACCGGCAGGCTGGTCGAGTTCACCGCCTACATCGCCGACGTCGGCGTGCTCTACCAGCTGGTCACCTCGGTCCGCCGGGACACCTGCGGCTGGTGCGGCCTGGCGGTCATCGGCGATCGCTGCCTGTTCTGCTCGGCCACGGTGGACGGGCAGCAGCGCATCCGGCCCCCGGAGCGGCCGCGCCAGGTCGTGCACTCGGGACCCCGCGCGCCCTCCCTGTCGCCCAGGGCGTCGCCCACCCCCCAGG
>NZ_JARAVO010000466.1:0-1737 GCF_033792805.1 Streptomyces sp. PA03-1a | reverse complement strand
CGCCACATGGGACTGTCCAAGCACACCGTCGACGCCTACCTCCGCCGCATCCGCGCCAAGCTCGGCATCTACAGCACCGCCGAACTCACCCGCACCGCCATCGCCCTCGGACTGTGACCTCCGCGTTTCCGGCCGCCCGGAGGATCAGGAGCGGCCGAAGCCGTTGAGGAACGTCTCCACCACGAGGTCGGCAGCCCGCGGGGGCTCCACGTCGGGAAAGCGGTGGGCGACGGTGTCCACCAGTTGGTCGAGGACCGCCCTCACCCACTCCGGGGAGGCGTCGGGGCGCAGATGGCCCTCGTCCGCGGCGCGCCGCAGGAAGGCGTCCAGCCGCGCACTCTGCTCCGCACGCCGGCGGTCGGCCTCCGGATCCTGCCGCATCATGCGGCGCGTGTCGACGGGCCACTCACGGCTGACGGGGACGATCCCCTCCACGTAGCGGTGGAGGGCCACGCCCACGGGCGCCTCCATGAGCCGCGCCTCGTCGAGGACGCGCTCGGCGGAGTCGAGTTTCGCGTGGAAGACGGCGTTGAGCAGGGCTTCGCGCGTGGCGAAGCGGCGGTGGACGGTCGTCCGGTCCACCCCCGCCGCGCTGGCGATGGCCGACATCGACGTGCCGGGGTCCTCGGCCAGCAGCCGGGCCCCGGTGCGCAGGACCACGGCGAGGTTACGTGCGGCATCGGCTCTCATGATGGCGTCATGGTAACAGCGAGTCGCAGTTAGACGCACATCACCATCACGCCCGCTGCATCGGGCCCGCATAGTGCTACATTGGTGTTGCAATTATTCGAAGAGCTTCGACAGTGACCTCGGATCCGTCCCCCGGCCCGAGAGCGCTCGTCGCAGGACAGGAGGAACGTCCCATGGCACGTACATGGCTGATCACCGGTGGTTCCCAGGGCCTCGGGAAGGCCCTCGCGGTCGCGGCGCTGGAGGCGGGCGACCGGGTCGCGGTGACCTCGCGCAAGCCAGAGGCGCTCGCGGAACTGGCGGCGGCGCACCCCGAGCGGTTCCAGAGCCTCGCGCTGGACGTCACCTCGCCCGCGGAGGCCCGGCGCGTGGTCGCGTCGGTGGTCGAGCGCTTCGGCGGCCTCGACGTCGTGGTCAACAACGCGGGCTACGCGACCAACGGCTCGGTGGAGGACTTCCCGGAGGACGAGTTCCGGGCCCAGATCGAGGCGAACCTCTTCGGGGTCGTCAACGTGACGCGGGCGGCGCTGCCGGTCCTGCGCGGCCGGCGCACCGGGCACTTCGTGCAGATCTCGTCCATCGGCGGCAGGGTCGGCGGCACGCCCGGCCTCAGCGCCTACCAGACCGCCAAGTTCGCGGTCGCGGGCTTCTCCGAGGTCCTGGCGAACGAGGTGGCCCCGCTCGGCATCAAGGTGACCATCGTGGAGCCGGGCGGCATCCGCACCGGCTGGGCCGCCGGCGCCGCGCTGACCTCGGGCCCGATCGGCGCCGACTACGAGCAGACCGTCGGGCAGTGGCAGGAGCGGTTCGCGGCCTACAGCGGCAACGAGCCCGGCGACCCGGCCCGCATGGCCCGGGCGATCGTCGACGTCGTCGGCGCCGAGGAGCCCCCGCGCCGCCTGCTGCTCGGCAGCGACGCGCTGGAGATCGCGCTGGACGCCGAGGAGGCACGTCTGACGGAGGCCAGGACGTGGGCGCACCTCAGCCGCTCCACGGACCACCCGGTCACTTCCGGCTCCGCGTGACCCCCCGCCCCCCGTACTCCGC
>NZ_JARAVO010000465.1:0-1744 GCF_033792805.1 Streptomyces sp. PA03-1a | reverse complement strand
CAGCACCAACTCGGCCTTCGGCCGTCCCGTCCTCGCCATCCGCCCATCATGACGAACCACCACCGACTTACGCAGCGAAACAACGACTCAGGACACTAGTGGCCGCTCCCCCACGCAGGCCTTCCCGGCCGGTCCACCTCGGCCGTGGGCAACTGCGATGTATACGATCTCCCTCTGCGCCGGAAGGCGGGGCTGCTCACATCGACGTGGGCGACGGCGGCAACTTCCCTTCCCCTGACCGTCTCAGGGCTGCCGTAGCGCCTGACCAGCCTCGGCGAGGCCGCCTGTCGGGCGCGGCCCACGACATTCGGTACGGCCGGCAGATGATCCCGTTCCTGACCCGCTGACCCGCGCGGCTCGTCCTCGTCGTCGCCGCCCGCGCCGTTGCCGTGAGCCTCGGATGGTACGGCAGCAGGACCGTGTGGAGACTCCGCAAAAAACCGTTAGGCGGACGAGGAGCCCACTGCTACATTTCCGGAGGCCGTGCGAGAGATCGAGGAGGTGGTACCCGTGAACGCAGTATCGACATGGGTGCTCCCCTCCGGGGTCACGGTCGGACGGTAGAGCAGGTCGTCCGGGAGCGCCGTTCCAGCGCACTCCCGAAAGGCACGACCATGCATTTCACTTCCGAGCAGCGCCTCGACGACGGCGTCCTCGAACGCGAATTCACCCTCGGCGAGATCCCCGGCATCCTGTGGACACCCGCATCCGCATCCGCACCGGTGCCGCTGATCCTGCTCGGCCACCCTCCCCTTGGGCTGCGCAAGATGTACCCCCGTCTGGTGGACCGGGCCCGGCACTCCGCGGCGGAGGGCTTCGCGACGGCCACCATCGAGCTCCCCGGGAGCGGTGACCGGCCCCGTTGGCCCGCCGCCGAGCAGGCCCGCGCCGACCTGCGCCGGGCGATGGAGGCCGGCGAGCGGGTCAGCGACGAGATCGTCGACGCCCTCATCCTCCCGCTGGTCGACAAGGCGGTCCCGGAATGGCAGGCCGCCCTGGACGCCCTCCTGTCGCTGCCCGAGATCGGCGGTCCGGTCGGGTACTCGGGGGGAGTCATCTCCATCGGCATCCGGCTGGCGGTGGTCGAGCCGCGCATCGTGGCCGCCGGTCTCTTCGCCGGGAGTTTCGTGCCTCGCGCCATGTTCGAGGAGGCCCGCCAGGTCACCATTCCGCTGCACGTCCTCCTGCAGTGGGACGACGAGGGGAACGACCGGCAGGCAGCCCTGGACCTGTTCGACGCCTTCAGTTCCAAGGAGAAGTCCTTGCAGGCCAACATGGGCGGGCACACCGGCGTCCCGCAGTTCGCGGGAGACGCCGCGGCCCAGTTCTTCACCCGGCATCTGAAGTGAGGCCGAGCCGTCAGACCGGCAACAGACGGTAGCTGAGGTCGGCCGGCATGCAGTTCGCCACAGCGTGGCCCCTGCTGAACTCTCGGCAGGGGCCCGTGTCGCCCGAAGCCAGGAACTGTTCGATTCTTCAGACTGTGGGGAGGGTCGGTTCAGGACCCGCGTCAGTCGGTGGCGTGCGCGGCGGCGTATTCCTGATCGGCGACCGGAGTCAGCCAGTGCACGACGTCGTGCTCGGTGTCGCTCTCGTTGATGGCCAGGTGGACCACCAGCCGCTTCGGCGCTGCGCCGTGCCAGTGTTCCTCGTCGGCCTCGCACAGGACGCGGTCGCCGGGGCGGATGACCTCGACGGGCCCGCCGCGGGGCTGGCCCGCCCCACCGCCCAGATCACGTTCTCC
>NZ_JARAVO010000464.1:0-1828 GCF_033792805.1 Streptomyces sp. PA03-1a | reverse complement strand
CGCCCGGCCCCCGGCAGCCCAGGCGCCCCCGCGGCGACTGCTCGCCCGGCTGTCGCCGTACGCCTACATCGCGCCGTTCTTCGCGCTCTTCGCCGCGTTCGGGCTGTTCCCGCTGCTCTACACCGCGTACGTCTCCCTCTACCGCGTCGAGCTCCAGACCCCCGGCGCGATGGAATGGCGGGGCCTGGACAACTACACCGCGCTCCTGCACGACGACTTCTTCTGGACCGCGCTGCGCAACACCTTCACCATCGGGGTCGTCTCCACCGTGCCGCAACTGCTCATGGCGCTCGGCCTCGCCCACCTGCTCAACTACAAGCTGCGGGGCCGGACCTTCTTCCGGGTCACGATGCTCCTGCCGTACGCCACGTCCGTTGCCGCCGCGACCCTGGTCTTCGCCCAGCTCTTCGGCCGCGACTTCGGCCTGGTCAACTGGCTGCTCGGGCTTGCCGGCATCGGGCCCGTCGACTGGCAGTCCGGGACCGTCGCCTCGCAGATCGCGGTGTCCACGATCGTCACCTGGCGGTGGACCGGCTACAACGCGCTCATCTACCTCGCCGGGATGCAGTCCATCCCCGGGGACCTGTACGAGGCCGCCGAACTCGACGGCGCCTCGCGGTGGCGGCAGTTCCTCCACGTCACCCTGCCCGGCCTGCGGCCCACGATCCTCTTCACGATCGTGGTCTCCACGATCGGCGCCACCCAGCTCTTCGGCGAGCCGCTGCTGTTCGAGGGGAGCATCTCGGGCGGCATCTCCCACCAGTACCAGACCCTCGGCCTCTACATGTACGAGCAGGGCTGGGGCTACTTCCACCTGGGCCGCGCCGCCGCCATCGCCTGGGTGATGTTCGTCCTCATCGTCCTGCTCGTGCTGCTCAACACCGCGCTGGCACGGCACCGTTCACGGAAGGGGACCCGTCGATGAGCGCGCTCCTCACACGGCCGCGACCCGGCCGCGACGCCGGGACCGCACGCCCCCTGCCCCGCCTGCGCTCCGCCCGGGCGGGCCGGCAGCACCACGGCGGCCGTCTCGCCTACGCCCTTCTGATCGTCGCGGCGGCGATCTCCGCCTTCCCCTTCTACTGGACGATCGTCGCCGCGACCCGGTCCAACGCGGAGCTGGCCGCCAGCCCGCCGTCGCTGCTGCCCGGCGGCAACCTCGTGCACAACTTCCGGCAGGTGCTGGAACAGGCCGACATCGGCAAGGCCCTGCTCAACTCACTGATCGTCTCCGGGTCGGTGACCGTCGGAACCGTCCTGTGCTCCACGCTCGCCGGGTTCGCCTTCGCGAAACTGCGCTTCCGGGGCCGCAACGCGCTGCTCACCCTGACGGTCGGCACGATGATGATCCCGCCCCAGCTGGGCGTCATCCCGCTCTTCATGCTCATCGCGGAGCTGCACTGGGTGAACCAGCTCCAGTCCGTCATCCTCCCCGGACTCGTCTCGGCCTTCGGGGTCTTCTTCATGCGGCAGTACCTCGCGCAGTCGCTGCCGGACGAGCTGATCGAGGCCGGCCGCGTCGACGGCGCCTCGACGGCGCGGATCTTCTGGAGCATCGTCGTGCCCATCGCCCGGCCGGGGATGGCGGTGCTGGGGATGCTCACGTTCATGGCGTCCTGGAACGACTTCTTCTGGCCGATCATCGCGCTCACGTCGCAGGAGCCCACGGTGCAGGTCGCCTTGCGGCAGCTGGGCGGGGGGTACGTGCACGACCAGTCGGTGATCATGGCGGGCACGCTGCTGGGGACGGTGCCGGTGCTGGTGGTTTTCGGGGTGCTGGGGCGGCAGATCGTGGGCGGGATCATGCAGGGGGCGGTGAAGGGTTGAC
>NZ_JARAVO010000463.1:0-1852 GCF_033792805.1 Streptomyces sp. PA03-1a | reverse complement strand
TTCGAGACCGTTTCACCGGCCCCTCCGGGCTTTCCCTTCGTTGTCTCCAGCTTAGCAGATCCGATTTCCTTCTCTGCCACCCTCTGGAGGGGGTTTCGCTTTCGGCGTTTCCGCCTCGGCGACATTCACTACGTTAGCGGATTCCTTCGCGTCATGCGAATTCGTCCCCCACTCGCCGTACGATTCCACGCCAATAGAATTCGAGAGCACGCAAGTGCACCCGAATCTCGGGGTTGTTGTCGTCGTGGTGAGTGACCGCCGATCGGAGGATCCGGACGAACCGGGCGCACCGTCTCAAGCGGCTCGGGCTACGTTACGCACGTGCGGCGGCGGAGTCAAGCTCCGCCGCCGCTCAAACGTGGATAACCAGCCGACGTCAGTCGCCGGCGATCTCGACGGCCGCCAGGCTCTTCTTGCCGCGCCGCAGCACGAGCCAGCGGCCGTGCAGCAGGTCGGCGGCCTCGGGGGTCGCGTCCTCGTCGCCGATCTTGACGTTGTTCACGTACGCGCCGCCCTCCTTGATGGTGCGGCGGGCCGCGGACTTGCTGGCCACGAGGCCGACCTCGGCGAAGAGGTCGGCGACGGAGGCGAGCTCGGCGACCTTGGCGTGCGGCAGTTCGCCGAGCGCCGCGGCGAGGGTCCGCTCGTCGAGTCCGGTGAGTTCGCCCTGGCCGAAAAGTGCCTTGGACGCGGCGATGACCGCGGCGCACTGCCCGGCGCCGTGGACGAGCGTGGTGAGCTCCTCGGCGAGGGCACGCTGGGCCGCGCGGGCCTGCGGGCGCTCCTCGGTGAGCCGCTCCAGTTCCTCGATCTCCTCCTGCGTCCTGAAGCTGAAGATGCGCAGGAACTTGGAGACGTCGCGGTCGTCGGCGTTCAGCCAGAACTGGTAGAAGGCGTACGGCGTGGTCATCTCGGGGTCGAGCCAGACCGTGCCGGACTCCGTCTTGCCGAACTTCGTGCCGTCGGCCTTGGTGATGAGCGGGGTGGCGAGGGCGTGCACGGAGGTGCCCTCGACGCGCCCGATCAGGTCGATGCCGGCCGTCAGGTTGCCCCACTGGTCGCTGCCGCCGGTCTGCATGGTGCAGCCGTACCGGCGGTGGAGCTCCAGGAAGTCCATGCCCTGCAGGATCTGGTAGCTGAACTCCGTGTAGCTGATGCCTGCCTCGGAGTTGAGCCGGCGGGCGACGGCCTCCTTGGCGATCATCTTGTTGACCCGGAAGTACTTGCCCACGTCGCGCAGGAACTCGATGGCCGACAGGCCCGAGGTCCAGTCGAGGTTGTTGACCATCACGGCGGCGTTCGGGCCCTCGAAGGAGAGGAAGGGCTCGATCTGGGCGCGGATCCGCTCGACCCAGCCGGCGACGACGTCGGCGTCGTTCAGCGTCCGCTCGGCCGTCGGCTTGGGGTCGCCGATCAGGCCGGTGGCGCCGCCGACGAGGGCGAGCGGCCGGTTGCCCGCCAACTGGAGCCGGCGGATGGTGAGGATCTGCACCAGGTTGCCGAGGTGGAGGCTCGGGGCGGTGGGGTCGAAGCCGCAATAGACCGTGACCGGGCCGTCCGCGAACGCCTTGCGCAGTGCGTCCTCGTCGGTGGAAACGGCGATCAGCCCTCGCCACCGCAGCTCGTCGACGATGTCCGTCACGGTTCTCGTGTCTCCTCGGTGTCGGTCGGTGCCTCGTACCTGTTCGTACGGAGTCTTTCCGAGACTACGCGTTCCGCTCGACTCCTTTTGCGCCCCCTGGGGCGCGGCGGCGGGGTGAGTGGGCGCGGTAGGGGCTGACGGTGGGGTCGCCGTCGATCCAGAAGCGCCAGGGGTGGGCGGCGCCGTCGCCGCCGGTGCGCGGTCCGGTGC
>NZ_JARAVO010000462.1:0-1901 GCF_033792805.1 Streptomyces sp. PA03-1a | reverse complement strand
TCCATCTTTTCTCCCTTCCCTTTTTCTCTTTCTTTTTTTTTTTCAAACAAAAAACGGGATACGAGGTTTAGGGGGGGTTCGGGGGTCCGGGGAGTTGTAAAGGGGAAAGGCCTGCGGGGTGGCTCCTGTGGTGCCGTCGGGGCCGGTGGCGCGCTGTCGTGCGGGCGGCCCGGGCGGCGTCAGTAGCGGTAGTGGTCCGGCTTGTAGGGGCCCTCGACCGGGACGCCGATGTAGGCGGCCTGCTCGGGGCGCAGGGTGGTGAGCTTGACGCCGAGGGCGTCGAGGTGGAGCCGGGCGACCTTCTCGTCGAGGTGCTTGGGCAGGACGTAGACGCCGATCGGGTACTCCTCGGGCTTGGTGAACAGCTCGATCTGGGCCAGGGTCTGGTCCGAGAAGGAGTTGGACATCACGAACGAGGGGTGGCCGGTGGCGTTGCCCAGGTTGAGCAGGCGGCCCTCGGACAGCACGATCAGGACCTTGCCGTCGGAGAAGGTCCAGGTGTGGACCTGGGGCTTGACCTCGTCCTTGACGATGCCGGGGATCTTGGCGAGGCCGGCCATGTCGATCTCGTTGTCGAAGTGGCCGATGTTGCCGACGATCGCCTGGTGCTTCATGCGCTGCATGTGCTCGGCGAGGATGATGTCGCGGTTGCCGGTGGTGGTGACGAAGATGTCGGCGGTCTCGACGACGTCCTCGAGCGTGGTGACCTGGTAGCCGTCCATCGCGGCCTGGAGGGCGTTGATGGGGTCGATCTCGGTGATGATGACGCGAGCGCCCTGGCCGCGCAGCGACTCGGCGCAACCCTTGCCGACGTCGCCGTAGCCGCAGACGACGGCGACCTTGCCGCCGATGAGGACGTCGGTTGCGCGGTTGATGCCGTCGATGAGGGAGTGGCGGCAGCCGTACTTGTTGTCGAACTTCGACTTGGTGACGGCGTCGTTGACGTTGATCGCCGGGAACAGCAGGGTGCCGTCGCGCTGCATCTCGTACAGGCGGTGGACGCCGGTGGTGGTCTCCTCGGTGACGCCGCGGATCTCGGAGGAGAGCTGGGTCCACTTCTGGGGGTTCTCGCCGAGGGTGCGGTTGAGGAGCAGCAGGATCTGCTCGTACTCCTCGCTGTCGGCGGTGGAGGGGTCGGGGGCCTGGCCGGCCTTCTCGAACTCGACGCCCTTGTGGACCAGCAGGGTGGCGTCGCCGCCGTCGTCGAGGATCATGTTCGGGCCGCCGGTGGGCGAGTCGGGCCAGGTGAGGGCCTGCTCGGTGCACCACCAGTACTCGGCGAGGGTCTCGCCCTTCCAGGCGAAGACGGGGATGCCCTGCGGGTTCTCGGGGGTGCCGTTCGGGCCGACGGCGATGGCCGCGGCGGCGTGGTCCTGCGTGGAGAAGATGTTGCAGGAGGCCCAGCGGACCTGGGCGCCGAGGGCGGCGAGGGTCTCGATGAGGACCGCGGTCTGCACGGTCATGTGCAGGGAGCCGGTGATGCGGGCGCCGGCCAGCGGCTGGGAGGCGGCGAACTCCTCGCGGATGGCCATCAGGCCGGGCATCTCGTGCTCGGCGAGGGTGATCTCCTTGCGGCCGAAGGCGGCCAGGGAGAGGTCGGCGACCTTGAAGTCGTTGGTGACGGGGGACATGCAGTCTCCTCGTGGGGTGCTTCCAGAACGGACATCGGCTTTCCGCTGCGGGGCGGGGGGAGGCATGCGGACATACGTCTCCCTCGACCGCAGCTCAGCCCGTCGGAGGCCCTCTCTCCCTCGGCCGGTCCGTCTCCGGACCGCCCGACCGCCATCAGCAGCGACGTCTGGCTAGGGACGAATCTACACCGAGTGGCCGGGCGCGTCCGGAGACGGACCGGCCGAGGGAGAGAGGGCCTCCGACGGGCTGAGCTGCGGTCGAGGGAGACG
>NZ_JARAVO010000461.1:0-1915 GCF_033792805.1 Streptomyces sp. PA03-1a | reverse complement strand
TCGGCGGGCGCAGGGTGGGCGTGACAGTGGGTGCGGGCACACTGGAGCCATGTGCCGAAGCATCAAGACCCTGCGCCCGCCGATGACGCCCGAGGTCGGCGAAGAGGACATCAGGGCCGCGGCCCTGCAGTACGTGCGGAAGATCTCCGGGTTCCGGGCACCGGCGGCGCACAACCGGGAGGCGTTCGAGGAGGCGGTGGACGCGGTGGCGGCGGCCACGCGGGAGTTGCTGGACGGGATCCAGGTGAGGGGCCAGAGGGCCTCCTAGTCCCTGCGGGTGGTTCCCTGCAGCGGCGTGACGGTGAGTGGCGGGTTGGTGACGGTAGGTTGTGGCCTGCTCGAAACAGTCCGCCGCTGCACTGAGGTGTGCCATGTCCGTTGTCCGTAGGGCCCTCGTCGTCACCGCTCTCACCGCCGTGCTGCTGGCCAGCGCCGTCGTGTGCCAGTCAGCGGAGTGACGCCTGCTGGTGCAGGCCGGGGATCGTGAGCCGCTGCGCGGTCAGCAGCTGGTTGTACGCCACGACCTGCGTGAAGAAGACCGGGATGGGGATCGTCAGCCCGGGCGGCAGCGGGGGCGGCGTGTCCGGGGTGAAGGTGACCGGGAGCAGGCCGAGGAGGTTGCCGCTGAGGACGCGGGTGAGCAGGACGACCGGGCGTCCGGTGGCGGTCGTGGTGCTCCAGGGCCGGGCGTCGGACTCGAGTTCGCCCTGGCACGGGGCCCACAGCGGCGGCTCGGGGGAGACGCGGCCGATGCCGGGCAGCCCCATGTCCAGCAGCGGCAGGCCGATCCCGGGCAGGCCGTGGAAGGGCGGGGTCCAGTCGCGGGCGTGGTGCCGGGCGCAGGCGGGGGAGAGCAGGCCCGCGGTCTGGCGGAGGCTCGCGATGTCGGCGCGCCAGGCGGTGAAGACCAGGACCCGCTCCGCCCCGGCGCGGGTGGGGACGGCGGTGATGCCGTGGTACGTCAGCCCGGTCAGGACCAGCAGCGGGGTGCGCACGCGGAACGGCTGCTCGGCGGTGATGACGCGGTCGCGGTAGCGGGCCGCGCCGATCGACAGCTCCAGGGAGACCTTCGGCAGGCACCAGGGCGAGTTGGGGCTGCCCAGGCGGATGCGGGCGGGGAGCAGGGAGAGCGGTTCGTCCATGCCGCCGTCGGAGGGGTGGCGGGGGACGACCAGGTCCAGCAGCGAGTCGGGGCCGATCTTGTTGCCGGACAGGATGCCGGTGGGCGGTGCGCCCGCGGACGGCGCGGGGACCTCGGGCCGGGTACGGCGGGCGGACCCGCCCGCGCGGGGTGCGGGCGGCGCGTACGGGGTGGCGCCCGGCCGCCGCGGCGCCGGTGCCCGTGTCGACGGCTGCTTGCCGCGCAGGCCCAGCAGGTCGCCCACCGCGCCGAGCAGCCCGCCCGACGGCTGCTGGGGGGCCGCGCGCTGGGACGGTACGGGGCTCGGGCCGGCGCCCTTCGGGGTGCCGCCGGGCGAGAGATCGAGCGAGCCGCGGACCGGGAGCGGGCCTTGCGTCTCGACGCCGGCGTGGAGGCCGCCCCGGGCGCGGTTCCTGGCCTTGCCGGTCGCGGTGCCGGTGCCGTGCACGGTGGGGTTGCGGGCCTGGTAGAGGCCGTCCAGTACGTCGCACACGGCCTCGCCCGCGCTGCGGTAGCCCTCGGCGGACTTCGCGGTGCCGTCGCGCTTGGGGGCGCCGGCGTCGTGGGCCATGGCCATGGGTGCCATCGGCTGCAGTCCGCCGGCGAGCAGCGCCCCGCCGACCGGGAGGGCGCCGATGGCCCGCAGCCGTACGGCCCGGTTGCGGACGGCCGAGCGGACCGCCGGGGTACCCGCACGGTCCTGACCTGGGGCGTCCTGACCTGAGGCAGGGCCCGTGGCCGTGGGCGGCGCCGGCTCCGTACCCCCCGCGGGGG
>NZ_JARAVO010000460.1:0-1923 GCF_033792805.1 Streptomyces sp. PA03-1a | reverse complement strand
GCCGGGGGCAGAACGGCGGCCGGGGCGGGACTTGGGCATGCCGCCATTGTGCACGGCCGCTGCGGGCGTGCCCGCAGGCCCCGTGACCACCGGCGATTCCTCCCGGGTAGCCTGCGGGACGGCAAGATCTCCGCCCGACCCCGAGGAGCCCCCGTGCCGCAGCCGAGGATCGCCCTGGTGACCACCGCGCACCTTCCGGCGGGCGCCGTCGACCGCGACCTGCCCCTGCTGCGGGACGCCGTCGCGGCGGCGGGCGCCGAGGCCGTGATCGTGCACTGGGACGACCCGGACGTCGACTGGGCCGGGTTCGACCTGGTGGTCATACGGTCGACCTGGGACTACACGGTGCGCACCGAGGAGTTCCTGGCCTGGGCCGACCGCTGCGGCGCCGCCACCACCCTGTTCAACCCGCCCGCGGTCGTGCGCTGGAACTCCGACAAGCGCTACCTCGGCGAGCTGGCCTCACTCGGCGTGCCCGCGGTCGCCACCCGCTACCTCCCGCCGGGCGGCGGCACCGGCGGGCTGCCCGGCGACCGGGATTTCGTGGTCAAGCCCGCCGCGGGCGCGGGCGCCCGCTACGCCGCGCGCTACCGCCCCGGGCAGCACGAGGAGGCGCGGGAGCACGTGGCGCGGATGCACGAGGAGGGCCTCACCGCGATGGTCCAGCCCTACATGCCGCGGATCGACACCACCGGCGAGCGCGCCCTGGTCTTCCTCGGCGGCCGGTTCCTGCACGCCATCGCCAAGAACGCCGTGCTGTCCCCGGACACGCGCTACGACCAGCGCAAGGTCGCCCACCCCGGGGTGCGTCCCTGGACCCCGACCGAGGCGGAACTGGCCGCCGCGGAACGGGCGCTGGCCGCCGTACCGGGTACGCCGGAGCTGCTCTACGCCCGGGTGGACCTCGTCGACGGCGAGGACGGCGCCCCGTGCGTGATGGAGCTGGAGCTCATCGAGCCCAACCTGTTCCTGACGGACCACCCGGACTCGTTGCCCGTGGTCGCCGGCGCGATCGTTGCGGCCGCGGGCTGAGTCTCAGCGGGTCACGGGCAGCCCGGCACGCGCGGCGGCCGTCGCGAGGACCTCGCGCAGCATGGCGGGGGTGAGCCGCCCGGTGAAGGTGTTCTGCTGGCTGACGTGGTAGCAGCCGAACAGGTGCAGCGGCGGCTCCCCTTCCGCGGGGGCCGCCAGTTCCACGTGCGCGCCGTGCCCGAACCGGGGGAGCGGCCGCGGCAGCCGGTACCCGGCGCCGCCGAGCACGGGCAGCAGCGCCTGCCAGCCGAACGCGCCGAGGACGACGATCGCGCGCAGCGTGGGCCGCAGCAGTTCCAGTTCGCGCACCAGCCACGGGCGGCAGGTCAGCCGCTCCTGCGTGGTGGGCTTGTTGGCGGGCGGCGCGCAGTGGACGGGCGAGGTCACCCGTACCCCGTACAGCTCCAGGCCGTCGCCGCGTTCCGTGGAGGTGGGCTGGGAGGCCAGGCCGACGGCGTGCAGCGCCTCGAACAGCACGTCGCCCGAGCGGTCGCCGGTGAACATCCGGCCGGTGCGGTTGCCGCCGTGCGCGGCGGGGGCCAGACCGACCAGGGCCAGCGCGGCGTCCGGCGGGCCGAAGCCCGGCACGGGACGGGCCCAGTACTCCCATCCGGCGTAGGCGCGGCGCCGGACCCGGGCGGTCTCCTCGCGCCAGGCGACCAGCCGCGGGCAGGCCCGGCAGCCGGTCAGCCGTTCGTCGAGCGCGGCCAGGTCCCCCGCACCGGGCGCGGACAGGGCGGGGAAGTCCGCCGATTCCTGCTGCACCGTGCGCCGTCCCTTCACGGCCCTACGGCGGTCGCAGGGCCCGCGTCCCACGCTACCCACCAGGCCCCCGGCCCCGCCGCGGGGGCGCGGCGGGGCCGGGGGAACGCGCCGGGAGGGCGCGGGGTC
>NZ_JARAVO010000045.1:0-47269 GCF_033792805.1 Streptomyces sp. PA03-1a | reverse complement strand
CCCCACACGCGCCCGCCGACCGGGAAGGACCTCCCCCCATGACCCGTGCCACGAGCGCCGCGAGGCGCGCCGCCGCCCGCCTGTTACTGCTGCTCGCCGTCCTCCTGGGCGCCGTCGCCGCACCGGCCACGTCCGCCCCCGCCGCCGCCCCCTTCAAGGTGCTGGCGTTCTACAACGGCACCTGGGACGCCGCCCACATCAACTTCGTCAAGGAAGCCAACCAGTGGTTCCCGCAGGCGGGCGCCGCCAACGGCTTCACGTACACCTCGACGACCAACTGGAACCTGCTGACCGACGCGAACGCGCTGAAGCAGTACCAGGTCGTCCTCTTCCTCGACGACGCCCCGCAGAGCGCCGCTCAGCGCTCCGGCTTCGAGACCTACATGCGCGGCGGCGGCGCCTGGATGGGCTTCCACGTCTCGGCCTGGACCGACAACGCACAGAGCTGGCCCTGGTACTACAACCAGTTCCTCGGCAGCGGGAACTTCCGCTCCAATACCTGGGGCCCCACCACCGCCGTGCTGCGCGTCGAGGACCGCACCCACCCCTCCACCACGCACCTGCCCGCGACGTTCACCTCGTCGGTGAGCGAGTGGTACAGCTGGAGCAACGACCTGCGCAACAACCCGGACATCGACGTCCTGGCGTCCGTCGACCCGGTCAGCTTCCCCTTGGGCACCGACCCGAACCAGTCGTGGTACAGCGGCTACTACCCGATCCTGTGGACCAACACCAAGTACCGCATGCTGTACGCCAACTTCGGGCACAACGCGATGAACTACGACACCAACACCCCCCTGTCGTCGACCTTCGCCAGCGCCACCCAGAACACCTTCCTCCTCGACGGCCTCAAGTGGCTGGGCACCGGCTCCACGGGCGACCCCGCCCCCACCGACCCGATCTCCGAGACCTCCTGGTACTCCCTGGTCAACGCCGGCAGCGGCCGCTGCGTGGACGCACGCGCCGCCGCCACGGCCAACGGCACCGCGATCCAGCAGTACACCTGCAACTCCACCACCGCGCAGGACTTCCGCGTGCTGTCCACCGACAGCGGCTACACGCGCCTGGCCGCCCGCAACGACACCACGAAGGCCGTGGACGTCACGGACGTCTCCACCGCCGACAACGCCGCGCTCCAGCTGTGGACGTACGGCGGCGGCGCCAACCAGCAGTGGAAGCCCGTCGCCGAGTCCGGCGGCCGCTACCACTTCACCGCCCGGCACAGCGGCAAGTGCCTCACCGCCCCCACCGGCGACCCGAGCGGCACCCAGCTGGTCCAGCGCCCCTGCGACGGCTCCGCCGCGCAGTCCTTCCAGCTCGTCGTCCGTCCCTGACCCGGGCGACGGGATCACGGTGCCGCCCCGCCCCCACGAGGGCCGGGGCGGCACCTCCGCGTCAGCGGAAGGCCGCCGCGTGGCGGGCGGCCCAGGCGGCGAAGGGCCGCGCCGGACGCCCGAGCAACGCCTCGGCGTCGGGGCCGACCCTCTGTTCGGCGGGCAGCGGCTCACCCAGGATGTCCAGCGTGCCGTCCGCCACGGGCTCCGGCATGAAGCGCAGCATCCCCTCACGGGCCTGCTCGCGGCTGAGTTCGACGAAGCGCAGCGGGACTGCGAGTTCCCCGCCGAGCACCTCCGCCTGCCGGCGCGGGGAGACCGCTTCGGGCCCGGTCAGCACGTAGGTCCGGCCCGCGTGGGACCCCTCACGGAGGACGACCGCGGCGGCGTCGGCGACGTCGGCGGGATCGACGACCGGCAGCGCCACGTCCGCGAAGGGCGCGGCCACCGTGCGCGCGGTGCGCACCGAGTCCGCCCACGCCAGGGCGTTGGAGGCGAGGCCGCCCGAGCGCAGGACCGTCCAGTCCACGCCGGAGCCGCGGACCGCGGCCTCGAAGGCCCGCAGCGGCTCGTGGGAGACCGCGTCCGGCCGGGTCCCCGCCGCCTGAGAGGAGAGCAGGACGATGCGTCGCACCCCGCTGTCCCGGGCGGCCGCCACCAGGTCGTGCGGCCGCGCCCGCGGCCCCAGCAGCTCCCCCGCCACCAGCAGGAACAGCGCCTTCGCGCCGGCGAGGGCGGGCCGCAGCCCCTCCGGCGACGCGAGGTCGACGGTTACGTGAGGTACGCCGGCGGGCAGCCGGTCGCCCGCGGGGGCCCGGCGCGAGAGGGCCGTCACGGGCTCGCCCGCCGCCGCCAGTGCCCGTACGAGAGGGCGTCCGACGTTCCCGGTGGCCCCTGTCACTGCGATCATCTCCGGCTCCGTTCCGGTCCGTTGGTCAACGACCCGGCGAAGCTAACACCGTGGATATAGTAGGTACCTACAGGATAGTGACTATCCCCCAAGCCCCCAGGAAGCCCCAGGGAGCCGCCATGAACGCCGAGACCGCGCACCGCGACGCCGCCCCCGTTCCGACCCCTCGCGAAGGCCCCTCCCGCACCGCCGACCCGGCACTCGCCTGCCCCATCGGCCCGGTCGTGGACCTCGTCTTCAGCCGCTGGACGACACCGGTGCTGTGGAGCCTGCACGCCCACGGCCGGCAGCGGTTCGTCGAACTGCAGCGCCGGATCGGCGGGATCACCCCGAAGGTGCTGACGCAGCGCCTGCGCCAACTGGAGCGCGACGGACTGGTGGTCCGCACCTATCACCCGGAGGTCCCACCACGGGTCGAGTACGAGATCAGCGAGCTGGGGCGCAGCCTGGCGCCCCTGTTCGCGACGCTCGCACGCTGGTCGGACGCCCACCTGGACGAGGTGGAACAGGCGCGCGCGGCGTACGACGGCCCGATGCCCTGAGGAACGGCCGGCACCCCACAGCAGTCCTGACGGTTCATCAGTATTGAAACTTCCGGTCGAGGCGGTTACGTTCCGCTCACTCGCCGACACAAGGGAGTGTGGTCGTATGGCCGAGGTCTCCGCACAGGCCCGCATCGCAGCTCCGGCCGAGAAGGTCTGGCGCACCCTCACCGACTTCAGCTCGCACACGCAGTGGAGCACCACGCACACCGGCTTCCCCGACGGCGGTCCGGAGCCGTTGGAGACGGGCGCGACCTACCGGGAGAACATGAAGCTGATGGGCTTCCCGGCCGAGGTGAACTGGGAGGTCACGTCCGTGGACCCCGGGCGGGGGTTCGAGATCGCCGGCAAGGGCCCGATGGCCGTGGACCTGCTGACCCGCTACAGCCTCACGCCGGACGGCGACCAGACCGACGTCCGCATCGACGGCGCCTTCAACGGCGCGGCCGTCGCCCTCATGGCGGGCAAGCTCAAGGACACCGCCACCGCCGCGCTCAACGAGTCGCTGCGCAAGCTCGCCGGTCTCGTCGAGTAGCCCGGGACGCCCCGGAGGCCGGGGACCGCGGGCGGCGTGGTCGCCGCGGTCCCCGGCGCCCGCCGCCTAACGCAGCACCGCGTCGGCGCTCTTGTCCCCCACCGTGAAGGTGTACGTCCCGCGCTCGACCCGCCGTGTCCCCGCGCCGTCGATGTCGCCCGGCGTCACGGCGAGCGCGCCGCGGGCGAAGTCAAGCCGCACGGTCCGCTTCTCGCCCGCCTTCAGGTGCACCTTGGTGAAGGCGACCAGCTTGCGCGCCGGCCACAGCACCTCGCTGACCGCCCGTGACGCGTAGACCGGGACCACCAGGTCGCCGTCCCGGGCGCCGGTGTTGGAGACGGTCACCTTGACGCCCTTGGCGTCGGCGGTGAGGGCGTCGTAGGCGTACGTCGTGTACGACAGGCCCGACCCGAAGGGGTAGAGCGCGTCGTACGACGACTCAAGGCCGCCGTTCGTGCCCGGCAGCTGCTGGTAGTACATGGGCTCGTTGCCGATGTCCTTCGGCCACGAGACCGGCAGCCGCCCGCCCGGGTTGACCTTGCCGAACAGCACGTCGGCGACGGCGCCGCCGCCCTCGGTGCCGGGCAGCCAGGACATCACCAGGCCGTCGGTGCCGGCCGCGTCGCCCAGGACCAGCGGACGGCCCGCGACGACCACGGTGACGACCGGCTTGCCGCTCGCCTTCAGCGCCTTGACCAGCGCCTGCTGGTCGGCTGACAGTTCGGGCCGCGGGCTGTCCGCGGCGCCCTCGGCGGCGGCCTTCTCGCCGACCACGACGACGGTCAGGTCCGCGCCCTTCGCCTGTGCCACCGCGTCGTCCGCGGTCACGGCCCGTACGACCTCGGTGCCGGCGGGAGCCGCCGCGCGGATACCCTCCAAGATGGTCGTCCCGGGCAGTTCGACGCCCTCGGGCACGCCCTGCCAGCCGATCGTCCATCCGCCGGCCTGGTCGTTGATGTCGTCCGCGTACGAGCCCGCCACCACGATGCGCCCCGCGTCCGCGCGCACCGGCAGCACGCCGCCCTCGTTGCGGAGCAGCACCTGCGACTCGGCCGCGGCCCGCCGCGCGAGGGCGGCGTCCGCGCCGAGCACCGCCTTGTCGGCCTTGGCGGGGTCGACGTAGGGGTGCTCGAAGAGACCGAGCTCGAACTTCAGCCGCAGGATGCGCCCGACGGCCTCGTCGATGCGCCGCGTCGGGACCAGTCCGCGGTCGACGGCCGTCTTCAGGCCTGTGCTCCACTCCTTGGCGAAGTACGGCTCCATCGCCATGTCGAGGCCCGCGTTGACGGCGAGGGCGATCGCCTCCGGGTAGTCCGCGGCGATCTTGTACCGGGTCTGGAGGGCGCGCACGTCCTCCCAGTCGCTGACGGTGACGCCCCTGAAGCCCCACTGCTGGCGGAGCACCTTCGTGAGCAGGTACTTCGACGCGGTGGCCGGTACGCCGTTGACGGCACCGGAGTTGACCATCACGGTCTTGGCTCCGGCCTGGACCGCCTGCCGGTAGGAGGGCAGCAGGGTGTCCTGGAGGTAGCGGACGGAGACGTCGGCGGGGACGCGGTCGTGGCCGTTGGAGGGCTCGGAGTAGCCGCCGTAGTGCTTGACGCTGGCGGCGACGCGCTTGGACCCGCCGGCGTGCTCGATGCCCGTCACGGCGGAGGCGGCCAGGGTGCCGGCGAGCAGCGGGTCCTCGCCGTAGGTCTCGTAGTAGCGGCCCCACCGCTGGTCGCGGGCGAGGTCGGCGACGGGGGCGAAGTTCCAGTCGATGCCGGTGGCGGCGACGGCGCGGGCGGTGGCCGCGGCGGAGTCCTCCACCGTGCCCGGGTCCCAGGTGGCGCCGAGGCCGATCTGGTGCGGGAAGACGGTGGCGCCGAGCACGTTGTTGTGCCCGTGGACCGCGTCCACGCCGTACAGGACGGGGATGTGCAGGCGCGTGTTGGTGACCGCGTACTTCTGGACGGCGTTGACCATCTTCGCCCAGTCCTGGGGCGTGTTCCTGGCCGGGGCCATGCCGCCGCCGGAGATCACCGAGCCGACGGGGTAGTCGGCGAGCACGGTCTTCATGCAGCTCTCGTTGAGCTCACCGCCGCTCCACTCGCAGTCGCCCTGGATGCGGGCGACCGCGACCTGGTCCATCTGACCGATCTTCTCCTGCAGGGTCATGCGCCCCAGCAGGTCCTTGACGCGCAGTTCGACGGGCGCGCCGGCCCGGGCGTAGACGGGCCCGTCGGCGCGGGCGGGGACGGAGGCGACCGCGGCGGCGCAGGCGGCCGCGGTCGAGAGGACGAGGAGGTTCCGCCACCGGTTCCGGTTTCTCCGCCGGTCGCGGACGAGGCGTGCACGCGGTTCGTTCGCTGGCATAGCAGGCATCCCGTTCCTGTCCGGGCCCTTCAGGGCACTGGCCGTAAACGTTTCCGGCTGCTGTCGCACCCGACAGACTGACGCTGACATGACATATCGTCAAGACTGTGACCGTGCTGCGAACCCATGAGGACCCCTCGTCCGCGCCCCCGCCCGGAACCGGCCCCGCGATCACCCTCCGCGAGCTCGCCCGGCGCAGCGGGGTGTCCACCGCGACCGTCTCGCGCGCGCTCAACGGCCGGGCCGAGGTCAGCCAGGCCACCCGCGAGCGCATCCGGCGGCTGGCCGGCGAACTGGGCTACGCGCCCAACGAGCCCGCCCGCACCCTGGTGCGGCGCCGTTCCGACACCATCGGCCTGCTGTGGGACACCGGGCACGAGTCGCGCGGCCTCCACCACCCCTTCCTGCAGGGCCTGCTGAGCTCGGTGCGCACCGCCCTGTCCGACGCGGGCTACCACCTCATGCTGCTCACCACGGCAGGGCCCGAGGACCCGCAGACGACGTACGTCCAGGCCGTGCGGCGGCACAGCCTGGAGGGCGTGATCGCGATGGGCCGGCCCGCCGACGACCGCGCCCTGCGCGCCCTCGCGGCCTCGGGCATCCCTTGCGCCGGTCTCGACGTCGCCCTGGACGGCCCGCGCACGGTCGGCGTCGCCTCCGACAACCCCGGCGGGGCGGAGGCGGCCGTCGCCCACCTGCACTCCCTCGGGCACCGCCGGATCGCCACCGTCACCGGCCCGCCGGAACTCACCCCCGCCGCCGAGCGGCTGGCCGGTTTCCGCACCGCCTGCGCACGCCTCGGGCTGGCGGTGCCGGAGGAGTACGTCGTCCCGGGGGACTTCTTCCTGGACAGCGGGCGCCAGGCGGTCCGGCGGCTGCTCGCCCTGCCCCAGCCGCCGACGGCCCTGTTCGCCGCGGGCGACATGATGGCGATCGGCGCCCTGCACGCCGTCGCCGACGCGGGGCTGTCCGTCCCCGGGGACCTGGCGGTCGTCGGCTTCGACGACATCGAGGCGGCCACCCTCGTGCGCCCAGCGCTCACCACGGTCGCCCAGGACCACCGCGCCCTCGGCACCGCGGCCGTCGCGGCCCTGTGCGAGCTGCTCGACCCGCAGGCCGTCCGCCCGCTCCCGCCGCGCGTACTGCCGACGCGGCTGGTCGTCCGCGGCACCTGCGGCGCCCGGCCCGGCCGCGGGCCCGGGCTCCTGACCGGGCGTCACTCGTAAGTGAACGGTGCGGCATTGATCCGTTGTGCCCGGGTACGGTACCGCTTGCCCCGGCCGGGCCGGGCCGGGCCGACGGACCGACAGGGGAGTCCCGCCCATGCAGATCGCCCGCACCGCCGCCGCCCGCACCGCCGCCGCCCTCGCGCTCGCCTTCCTCGCCGCCGCCACCGCGACGGCCTGCGGTCCCGCCGACGGCGGCACCACAGGCGACGGCCGGCCCCCAGCGAGCGCTCCGGCCACGTCCGGACCGGCCAACCTGCCCTCGTTCGCCGGCATGGGCCTGCAGGCAGCCCAGGACAAGGCCCAGACGCTGGGCTTCTACCGCCTGGACTCGCACGACGCGCTGGGCCGCGGCCGCGAGCAGATCTGGGACCGCGACTGGAAGGTGTGCTTCCAGCGCCCGGCCCCGGGAAGCCGGACCACCACCGTCACCGTCGAGTTCGGCGCCGTGAAGCTCGAGGAGTCCTGCCCCGCCCGGGACGCTCCCCCGCCCGCCTCGGCGGGCCCCACGATGCCCGACCTCACCGGCACGTCCCTGAAGGTGGCCCGCACGACGCTCACCCCCTCGACCGGCATCACGGCGGAGGACGCCTCCGGGCAGGACCGCTTCATCCTCATGGAGACCAACTGGAAGGTGTGCTCGCAGGCGCCCGCCGCCGGCACCGGGCTCACGGGGCAGCCGGTGGTCTTCAAGGCCGTCAAGTTCGGCGAGGCCTGCCCGTGACCCGCAGGCGCGGCACGGGACGCGCCGCCGGCACCGGACGGGACGCGCCGCCGGCCCGGGACGCGTACGTCCCGGGCCGGCGGCGCCGAGAGGGTCAGTCCTCGTCGGCGAGGATCAGATAGAGCTTCTTGCGGGCCTCGTTGACCACGGTCAGCGCCTTGTCCCGCTGCTCGGGCGTACCGGTCGCCCAGACCTGCCGGAAGGCGTCGACCAGGCCGGCGCCCGCCTTGCGGATCTCGTTCATGGCCTCCCAGTCGATGCCGCGCCCGGCCTCCTCCCAGGGGGCGTCGGGCCCCGCTTCGGCCTCGGTGCGGCCGGCCTCGGTGAGCGTGAAGAGCTTCTTGCCGCCCTCCGACGCACTGCTGATCAGACCCTCGTCCTCCAGCAGTTGCAACGTCGGGTAGACCGAGCCGGGGCTCGGCTTCCACGCGCCGCCGCTGCGCTCGGCGATCTCCTGGATCATCTCGTAGCCGTGCATGGGCCGGTCGGCCAGCAGCGCCAGGATCGAGGCGCGCACGTCGCCGCGCCGCGCCCGGCCTCGCGGGCCTCCCCTGCCGCCCCGCCCGCCGTGCCACGGGCCGGGCCCCCAGGGCCCACCGCCGAACGGCGGCCCGAACGGGCCGAACGCCGCGCGCCGCCCCTCCTCCTCGTGGTCGCCGCGGCCGTGATGGCCGGGCCCAAAGTGTCCATGTCCATGGGAACGCATGGTGACGCTCCTTCCATCATCGTACGGTCGCGATACCTCAACGATATATCGGTAACAGTCGCAAGGCAAGGACCTCCCACCTGCGGCTGTTGTCCCGCCCCATGAGGTCCGGCCCCGGATCGGCAGCGGGTGGGAGGCGTTGGCAGGAGATCCCGCGCGTCGGACGGCGGATCCGGAAGTCCGCGCGAATCCCCTTGCGCAATGGTCAAGAATCGTTGACCATTGCTCGCATGCCTACCGACGATCTGCCCGAGACGTTCCACGTCACCACTGACGAGCAACTGCGCGCCGTCTCCAGCCTCACGCGTCACCGGATCATGGCCGTGCTCCGCTTCGAGCCAGCGACGATCACGCAGATCGCCGAGCGCGTGGGTCTTGCGAAGGGGAGTTCCAGCTACCACGTACGGCTGCTGGAGCGGGCCGGCCTGGTGAAGGTGGTGCGGACGCGGAAGGTCCGGGGGGTCACCGAGCGGTACTACGCGATGGCCGCACGGTCGATCGAACTGCCGGACCCGGGCGAGGGAGGGCCGGACGTGCTGATGCGGCACGCGGTGGCGGACCTGGAGGCAGCGCCGGCGGATGCCGAGCGGCATGTGCGGATGGCGCATCTGCGGCTCACCGAGGAGCAGTTCGCGGAGCTGGGGGCGCGGCTGCAGGCACTGGCGGACGAGTACCGGGAGCTGTCCGATCCGTCGCTGCCCGATGCGTCACTCGTCTTCGCACTGTTCCACCCGGCGTCGCGCGAGCAGGCCGAAGGGGGCGCCAAGTGACCTCGGACATCCGGAAGTTGCCGACCGGGTTCGGACGGCTGTGGACCGCACAGACGGTGTCCTCGCTCGGTGACGGGGTCACGCATGCCGCACTGCCGCTGCTCGCGTTGACGTTGACGCGGGATCCGATGGCGCTCGCCGTCGTCACGGCCGCCGGAACGTTACCGTGGCTGCTCTTCGGGGTGCTCGGCGGCGCGCTGGTGGACCGCTGGGACCGTCGGCGCACGATGTGGATCACGGACGCGGCACGTGCGGTGCTGCTCGCGATACCGGCGGCAGCGGCCGCGCTCGACCGCTTGAGCATTCCGCTGCTCTCGGCCGTCGCCTTCCTCCTCGGCCTCGGCGGGCTCTTCTTCGACACGGCCGCCACGGCCTATCTGCCGGATCTGCTCGGCCGCGACCCCGCGTCCCTGGAGCGCGCCAACTCCCGCCTGCGCGGCACCCAGACCGCCGCGTCCGGCTTCGCCGGGCCACCCGCGGGCAGTGCCCTGCTCGCGCTCGGGCGGGCGGTCCCGCTGCTCGCCGACGCGGTCTCGTTCGCGCTCTCCGCACTGCTCGTACGGTCACTGCCCGCCGCACCCCGGCCCGCACCGCAGGCCCGTGAGTCGCTGCTGCGGCAGGCGCGGGCCGGCGCCTCGTACGTATTCCGGGATCAGCTGCTGCTCGGGCTCGCGCTGCGTCCGGCGGTCGGGAACATCGCCTTCCTCGCCGTGGAGACCATGCTCGCCCTCTTCGCGCACGATCGCCTCGGCATCGACACCTACGGCTTCGGCCTGCTCCTCACGGCGGAGGCCACCGGCGGTCTGCTCGGCGCAGGCATCGCCTCCTTCCTCGGCCGGCGACTCGGCACCGGCGCCGCCCTGACCTGCACGGCCGCAGTGGAGGGACTCGCCATTGCGGGCCTCGCCGCGGCCCCGAACCCGTACGTCGCCGGCCTCGCGCTGGCCGTCTGCGGAGCGGGCATGGGCGCCACGATGGTGCTCGCGCCCTCCCTCCGACAGGCGATCGTCCCCGCCCACCTGATGGGCCGGGTCGCCTCCACCTCCCGCATGCTCGCCATGTGCGCCGCCCCGTTCGGCGCCTTCCTCGGCGGCTGGCTGGCCACCACCTACGACGTACGCACCCCGCTCTACACGGCCGCCGGCCTCCTCCTCACCATGACCGCCATCACCGCGACCATGACCAGCAACCGCCGGGTCGAGGCGGCGCTGCGTGCCGCCGCCCCGGCCGAGGATCCAGATCACCCGGAAGCCCGGCACCCCGCTCAGGTGCTTGCCGTCGAAGGCTCCGCGAGGTCGTGAAGCCAGTGCTGAGCCCGGCCCGGCGTTCCCCGCCTCGGGCCCGGAGCGTGGGGCGCCCGGCCTCCACGGGATGCAACGAGTGGGCCGGCGGGCCGGGTACGCCGCCGTCGATCCTCGTCGTCCTCGACAGCCGCCGGGTCCCGGAAGGGGCGCAGGCCCTGACCGGGTCCGAGGCCACAAGCCAAGGTCGCAGTGAGCGGACTCCGGTAGGACGACCTCGACGGCGCAGGTCACTTCCTCGGGTGAGCACCGCGCTCGGTACAGCGGCCGGACCCGAAGGCCGGGGCGGATGTCGCGTGCACAGGCGGATCAGCCATACTGCCCGCCGTGGAGCAGAGCAGAGGTTCGAACATCCCGCTCGTACAGGCCGCCGGCATCGATCCGGCACACGTCCCCGGCATCCTGGGGCCGGAACCGGATGAAGACGACAGAACCGAGGCCGCGGCCTCCGAGACCGACCGCGCGTCCGACGCCGCGGCTGACGTGACGACCGATACCGGGCCGTCCCCCGCCGTGGCCGCGGAAGAGTCCACCGCCGGCACCGACGACGACGTTGACGACGCCGAAGTCACCGAAGGCTCCGGTGGGGGCCCGGTGTTCGAGGCCGCGGACCGCAGGGGGGCGATCCGGGTGGACCGGGACGGCCTCACCTTCCGGTTGGACGACACCGAGGCCGAGTTCGGTTGGAAAGAGATCGGCGCGCTCGAGGTCGACGTCCCCAAGTGGGGGCATCGGTTCGGCGTCACGGTCTACCTGTCCCCGCGCCGCTGGTTCGAGACGTGGGTCGACGCGCCCAGCCGACGCCGGCTGCGGGCCTGGAGCGATGAGCTCGACGCCGTCCTCGACGTCTACTTCGAAGCCGACACCGAGAAGCACGACTCCGTGGAGGACTAGGGGTTGATTCCAGGCGCCGGCTGGGGCTGGTGTTGAGCGTCGTAGTGGGTCTCGTCCTCGTGGGGTGGAACGCTGCCGACGCGGGAGCACCGGCGGCTGTGGCGCGAGCGCGCCTGATCGACGGCACGCTGACCAAGGGCCGCAACGACGAAAGCGAGGAGCACCGCTCCTCGCCACTGTCAACCTATAGCGCACGGGGGGCCTTGCGGCAAGGCCCCCGTCGTGCCGCAGAATCACCGCCCTGATTCGGAACCTGCGGGGATGGGTGTGTTGATGATCGACGTCATCGTCGTCGGCGGCGGGCCGACCGGCCTGATGCTCGCCGCCGAGCTGCGGCTGCAAGGTGTGCACGCGCTCGTGCTGGAGAAGGAGGCCGAGCCGGGCGTGCAGACCCGCTCGCGCGGGCTGCACGTACGCAGCGTGGAGGTGTTGGACCAGCGCGGTCTGCTGGAGCGGTTCCTGGCGCAGGGCGAGAAGTTCACGGTCGGCGGGTTCTTCGGCGGCCTCGGGAAGCGGTGGCCCGACGGGCTGGACACCGCCCACTCTTACGTCCTCGCCATCCCGCAGCCGGTCACCGAGCGCCTGCTCGCCGAGCACGCGGGCGAGCTCGGCGTGGAGATCCGGCGCGGCTGCGAACTGACCGGGCTGAACCAGGACGACGGCGGGGTGACCGCCGAGCTGGCCGACGGGACGAGGTTGCGCTCGCGCTACCTCGTCGGCTGCGACGGAGGGCGCAGCACCGTGCGCAAGCTGCTGGGCGTCGGCTTCCCCGGCGAGCCCTCCCGGGTCGAGACGCTGCTGGGCGAGATGGAGGTGGCCGCGCCCCCGGAGACGGTGGCCGCCGTGGTGGCCGAGGTCCGCAGGACGCAGGGGCGGTTCGGCGTCATCCCCGAGCGCAGCGGGCGGCACTGTCTCATCGTGCCCGCCGACGGGGTGGCCGAGGACCGTGCGGCGCCGACCTTCGAGGAGTTCAAGGAGCGGCTGCGGGCGGTCGCCGGCACCGACTTCGGTGTGCACTCGCCGCGCTGGCTCTCCCGCTTCGGCGACGCCACCCGGCAGGTGGAGCGCTACCGGGTGGGCCGGGCGCTGCTCGCCGGCGACGCGGCGCACGTCCACCCGCCGACCGGCGGGCAGGGGCTGAACCTGGGCATCCAGGACGCGTTCAACCTCGGCTGGAAGCTCGCCGCCGCGGTCAACGGCTGGGCGCCGGAGGCCCTGCTGGACAGCTACCACGCCGAACGGCACCCGGTGGCCGCCGCCGTGCTGGACAACACCCGCGCGCAGATGCACCTGCTGTCCACCGAGCCGGGTCCGCAGGCCGTGCGCCGGCTGCTGGCCGAGCTGATGGACTTCGAGGAGGTGAACCGGCACCTGATCGAGAAGATCACCGCGATCGGGATCCGGTACGACTTCGGCGAGGGCCACGCCCTGCTCGGCCGGCGGCTGCGGGACGTGGAGCTGAAGCGGGGGCGGCTGTACGGCCTGACGCACGGCGGCCGCGGCCTGCTGCTGGACCGGACGGGCGGACTGTCGGTGGCCGGTTGGGAGGACCGGGTCGACCACGTCGTCGACGTCGCCGAGGAACTGGACGTCCCCGCGGTGCTGCTGCGCCCGGACGGCCACGTCGCCTGGGCCGGCGAGGACCAGCGGGAACTGCTCCGCGTCCTCCCGCGGTGGTTCGGCGCCGCCGCCCGCTGACCGCCCGCCCTCGGCGCAGCCGCGGGCCGGCCACCGCACCGCCCACCGCCGCCGCCGCACCGCCAACCACCAGGGGGTATCACGTTCCGGCGACGTGGAGTTGCCGAAGGTGACGGCCCGGCCGAGTGGCGTCCGCGGCCCCCGGGGCCGAGACTGCGAGTACGACACACACATCCGATGCCGGACACAGGGCACACCTACCGCTTCCGGATCGCGCGCCCGGACGTATGCCGAGGCGGTGTCGCCTCGGTGCTCAGCTCGACCGGACGTGGTCCGCACCTCTCATGGAGCCGCCATGGCGGACATCCCGGTCGACGTCCTGACCCCCGATCCCGACGAGTCCTCTGCCACCGACCGCGAACGGATCCTCGCCGAGGTGCTGGCGCCGGTCGTGCAGGCCGAGCACGTCCCGCTCGACGGCAACTTCTTCACCGACCTCGGCGCGGACTCCATGGTCATGGCCCGCTTCTGCGCGCGGCTCAGGAAGCGCCAGGACGTGCCGTCCGTCTCGATCAAGGACGTCTACCGCCATCCGACCGTCAGGAGCCTGGCGGCGGCCCTCGCGCAGGCCCCGCCCCCGGCTGCCGTGCCGGCCGCCGCCTCCCCGGTGGCGGCGCCGTACGGCCCGGGCACGCCGGGGAGCCCGTCCGGTACGTCGCGTTACGTGCTGTGCGCGACGCTGCAACTGCTGTTCTTCCTCGCCTACTCCTATGCCGCGGCCCTCGTCTTCGCGGGCGGCGTGAAGTGGATCGCGGACGGTTCCGGGCTGCTCGGCACCTACCTGCGGGCGGTCGTGTTCGGGGCCGTCGTCTTCCTCGGGGTGTGCGTGCTGCCCATCGTGGCCAAGTGGGTGCTCGTCGGCCGGTGGCGCCCGCGGGAGATCCGCCTGTGGAGCCTGGCGTACGTCCGCTTCTGGTGCGCCAAGACGCTCATCCGGTCGAACCCGCTGGCGCTGTTCGCCGGGTCCCCGGTCTACTCCCTGTACCTGCGGGCGCTCGGCGCGAGGATCGGACGCCGCGTCACGATCCTCACCCGTCACGTACCGGTCTGCACCGACCTGCTCACCGTCGGCGACGGCACGGTGATCCGCAAGGACGTCTTCCTCAACTGCTACCGGGCGCAGTCCGGGGTGATCCGCACCGGGACGGTCACCCTCGGCAGGGACGTGCTGATCGGCGAGGCGACGGTGCTCGACATCGGGACCGCCATGGGCGACGGCACCCAGCTCGGGCACGCCTCCTCGCTGCACACCGGCCAGTCCGTGCCCGATGGCGAACGCTGGCACGGGTCCCCGGCCCAGCCGGCCGGGGTGGACCACCGCCGCGCCGCCGGCGCCGTCCGCTGCGGTGCCGTCCGCAGGGCCGCCTACGGGGCGACCCAGGTGCTGACGGCCCTGATCGTGTACGTCCCCCTGGCCGTCGGCGGCGCCGTCCTGGTGGTCGCCGCGGTCCCGCAGTTCGAGGCGCTGCTGCGACCCGGGCCGACGGCGCTGACGAGCTGGACGTTCTACGTCGACGCCCTGGCCGCGTCCGCGATCTTCTTCTTCGGCGCCGTCGTCGTCGGGGCCCTGCTGTCCGTGAGCGTCCCGCGCGTGCTGGGCCTCCTCGTCCGGCCGGACACGGACTACCCCCTGTTCGGCTTCCGCTACGGGGTGCACCGGGCCGTCGGCTTCCTCACCAACCGGCGCTTCCACAAGGTGCTGTTCGGCGACAGCTCGGCGATCGTCCCCTACCTGAGCCGCCTCGGCTACGACCTGGGCGACGCCGAGCAGACCGGCTCCAACTTCGGCCTCACGGTGCGGCAGGACACCCCCGGTCTGACCAGCGTCGGCAGGGGGACGATGGTCGCCGACGGGCTGTCGGTCATCAACACCGACTACACCGGCACGTCCTTCCGGACGTCACGGGTGACGATCGGCCCGCACAACTTCCTGGGCAACCACATCGCCTTCCCCGCCCGCGGCAGGACCGGTGACAACTGCCTCCTGGCCACGAAGGTGATGGTCCCGCTCGACGGGGAGGTCCGCGAAGGCGTGGGGCTGCTCGGCTCGCCGAGCTTCGAGATCCCCCGGTCCGTCCTGCGGGACAGCAGGTTCGACCACCTCAAGGACGGCGCGACCTTCCGGCGCCGCCTGGCGGCGAAGAACAAGCACAACGCCGCCACCATGGCCCTGCACCTGATGTCGCGGTGGCTGTTCTTCTTCTCGGTCGCGCTGGTGGTGTCGGTCGCCGCGGACCTCTACGGCACGCTCGGCCCGGCGGTGATCGCGCTCGCCAACGTCCTCACGGTGCTGTTCGCCGTCGCCGACATGATGCTGACCGAGCGCGCCACCGCGGGCCCGGGCGGTCTGCGGCCGCTGTACTGCTCGATCTACGAACGTCCCTTCTGGCGGCACGAACGCTACTGGAAGATCACCAACCCGACCGAGGCGATCGCGGTCCTCAACGGCACGCCCTTCAAGACCGTCGTCTGGCGGCTGCTCGGCGTCCGGATCGGCAGCCGGGTCTTCGACGACGGCTGCTACGTGCCGGAACGGTCCCTCGTGGCCATCGGCGACGAGTGCGTCCTCAACGAGGGCACCCGGATCCAGTGCCACTCGCAGGAGGACGGCACCTTCAAGTCGGACCGCACCACGCTGGGCAGCCGTTGCACCGTCGGCGTGGGCGCCCTCGTCCACTACGGCGTCACGATGGGCGACGGGGCCGTCCTCGCGCCCGACTCCTTCCTGATGAAGGGCGAGGAGGTCCCGGAGCGGGCCCACTGGGGCGGCAACCCGGCCCGGGAGCTGCGCGGCGCCGTGGCCGGCGCTCCCGGCTGAAGGCGCCCCGCGGGAAGGCTCGCGCCCCCGCTCGTCCCCACAGTCCTGTAGTTTCCACAGGGTCGTCACCACGGGCGTCCCGCGCCCCGTCCCATCGGAGGGAACCGGCACGATGTTCGGCCTCAGCGAGCTCGCCCTGCTGCTCATCGTGGTCATCGTCCTGATCGGCATCAGGAAGCTCCCCGGCCTCGTGCGCTCCGCCGGGAAGGCCACCCGCATCCTCAAGAGCGAGGCCGCGGCCATGAAAGCGGACGACGACCCGTCCGCCGACGGACCCGCCCCGCGCGTCATCCGGGCGGCCCCCGGGGACGTGACCCGCAGGACCGACGAGGTGGACGGCACGGGGCGCTGAGCCTCCGCCGGCCGTCGAGCGCGCGGCCGCGGACGCGTGCTTGACGGGCGTGCGAACATCGCCCTGTACGGACCGCCGGGTGAGGGGCAGGGGGAGCCGTGACGGGGTTCGAGATCGCGCTGGTCATCCTCGCGGGCGGTTACGTCACCGGAGGTGCCTACGACCGGCTGAGGAAAGCCGCGACCGAGCGGCGCGAGGCCCGGCAGCAGGAGCTGAACGGACCGCGGCCGGTGTGCGGTTGCGGGCACCACCTCGCCTACCACGACGCGCGCGAGGGCCTGTGCTACGCCTCCGTCCCGGCACCGTCCGGCCGCAAGGACGAGGCCGGCGACAAGGACGAGGCCGAGGACCGGCGGTGTCCGTGCCGGCGGTACGCCGGCCCGGAACCGCTGGCGACCCTGTACGCGCCGGAGATCGCCGCGCCGCCCGCGGAACGTTCCCGGCCCGACGCCGCCGGGTAGCGGCTCAGGCCGCCTCCTCGACCGCCGTGGCCGGTCCGACGAGCTCCTCGAGGACGTCCTCCATCGTGACGTAGCCGAGCAGCGTGCCGTCGTCCCCGGTGACCGCGGCGAGGTGGGTGCCCGCGGCCCGCAGGGCGGTGAGCGTGTCGTCCAGCGGGGTGGTGGGGCGGAGCCGGATGACGGGGTGGAAGGCGCCCGGGGGGAAGGGACGGTCGCGCCCGGCGGCGCCGAGGGTGTCCTTGATGTGGAGGTAACCGAGGACGCCGCCGTCGGCGCCGGTGACCGGCAGACGGGAGTAGCCGGACGCGGCGGCGGTCCGCTCCAGCTCGTCCGGGGTGACCCGCTCGCCGACGGTGACCATGCGGCCGGCCGGTACGAGGATCTCCCCCACCGGACGGCTGCCGAGCTCCAGGGCGTCGCGCAGGCGCTCGCCGCCCGTGACGTCGAGCAGGCCGGCGGCGCTGGAGTCCTGGACCAGGCGGGCCAGTTCGTCGTCGGTGAAGACGGCCGCGACCTCGTTCTTCGGCTCGACGCGCAGCAGCCGCAGCAGGGCGTTGGCGAAGGCGTTGATGCCGAAGACCACCGGGCGCAGCGCGCGGGTGACGTTCACCAGCGGCGGGCCGAGCAGCAGCGCGGCGCGCTCGGGCGCGGCGAGTGCGATGTTCTTGGGCACCATCTCGCCGACCAGCATGTGCAGGTAGGTGGCCGCGGTCAGGGCGATCACGAACGAGATCGGGTGCACCAGCGCGTGCGGGACGTGCGCGGCCTCGAAGCCCGGCTCCAGCAGGTGCGCGATGGCGGGCTCCGCGACCGCGCCCAGCACCAGCGAGGAGACGGTGATGCCCAGCTGCGCGGTGGCCAGCAGGGCGGACAGGTGTTCCAGACCCCACAGCACGGTGCGGGCGCGCTTGTCGCCCCCTTGCGCGCGCGGCTCGATCTGGCTGCGCCGTACGGAGATCAGGGCGAATTCGCCGCCCACGAAGAAGGCGTTCGTCAGCAGCGTGAGGGCGCCGACGGCGAGCTGCAGCGCGGTCATCGGGCGTCCTCCGCGATGCGTGCGACACGGACCCGCTCGGCGACATGGTGGTCGACGCTGAGCACGGTGAAGCGCCAGCCGTCGACCTCGGCGGCGTCGCCCCGCGCGGGGATCCTGCCGAGGGTGGCGGCCAGCAGCCCGGCGACGGTCTCGTACGGGCCCTCGGACGCGGTCAGGCCGATGCCGGCGAGCTGGTCCATGCGGACGTTGCCGTCGGCCTCCCAGGACCCGTCGCCGGCGGGGGCGAGGTCGGGCCGCTGCTGGGGGTCGTGCTCGTCGCGCACGTCGCCGACGACCTCCTCCACGACGTCCTCGACGGTGACGACACCGGCCGTGCCGCCGTACTCGTCGATGACGACGGCCATGGTGCGGCGGCTGCGCATCCGGTCCAGCAGCCGGTTCACGGGCAGGCTGTCGGGCACGAGCAGCGGCGCGGTGGCCAGGGCGCTCACGGGTGTGGTGGCGCGTTCCGCGGCCGGAAGGGCCAGGACGTCACGGATGTGGACGGTGCCGATGACCTCGTCGAGGCCGTCCCTGTACACGGGGAAGCGGGACAGCCCGGTGGACAGCGAAAGGGCGGCGGCGTCGGCGGCGCTCGCGTGGGCCTCCAGCGCCCGTACGTCCACGCGCGGGGTCATGACGTTCTCCGCGGTCAGCTCGCTCAGGTGGAGCGTGCGGACGAAGAGCTCGGCGGAGTCGGGCTCCAGGACGCCCACGGCGGCGGAGTGGCGGGCCAGGGCCCGCAGCTCGTCCGGTGTGCGGGCGGAGGCCAGTTCCTCCGCCGGTTCCAGGCCGAACCGGCGCACCAGGCGGTTCGCAGCGTCGTTGAGGTGGTTGATCAACGGCGAGAAGGCCGCGGTGAAGCCGCGCTGCGGCCCGGCCACCGCCTTCGCGACGGCCAGCGGGCTGGAGATCGCCCAGTTCTTGGGCACCAGCTCGCCGATCACCATCAGCACCACGGTCGAGACGACGACACCCAGGACGGTCGCCGTCATGGACGCGGCGCCCTCGGGCAGGCCGGCGGCCTCGATCGGGCCGCTCAGCAGCGCCGCCAGGGACGGTTCGGCGAGCATGCCGATGACCAGTGAGGTCACCGTGATGCCCAGCTGCGCGCCGGACAGCTGCAGCGTCAACCGCCGCACGGCCTTGAGGGCGCCGTCCGCGCCGCGCTCACCGGCAGCGGCGGAACGTTCCAGCTCACCGCGCTCCACCGTGGTCAGGGAGAACTCCGCCGCGACGAACACCGCACAGGCCAGGGTCAGCAGCAGGGCCAGCAGCAGGAGCAGCACTTCGGTCACCGTGTCACCCCCATTTCCACGCCTCGGCGGGCCTCTCGGGGTATGACACGGTCGGTACTCGGGGGATGGTCCATCGCGGGAACCGCGGCTCCTTCTTCGTGCTCGGTACGACGGGTTTCCCCCATGGTAAAGGAAGCGCAAAGGCCACGGTCGGCGGACGGACCCCTGGTCACCGCCCGCCCTCTCCCCTCACGACCGGCCGGAGACCGCTCGGCCATCAGGACTCTTGGGAACTTCTTTACCTGACGCGGTAGTTCTGCGGGTGGCCCGCAGGGGCCGGCGGCCGGCGGCACGGCCCGATCCACCGCGGGCCGCAGCCCGCCCGTCTGCGGCCACTGCCACCGTACGACCTCATGTCGCGCACCTCCCCGAGCGGCGCCGCCGCCGGGCCGCCGCCCCGACCATCCGCGGAGTCACCCCCCGATGTCCTGGTTCGAAGCCGCCGTCCTCGGCCTGCTGCAGGGGCTCACCGAGTTCCTGCCCGTGTCCTCCAGCGCGCACCTGCGCGTGTTCTCCGCCCTGGCCGGCTGGGAGGACCCGGGGTCCGCCTTCACGGCCGTGACGCAACTGGGCACCGAGACGGCCGTGCTGATCTACTTCCGCCGCGACATCGTCTCGATCGTCAAGGCCTGGACGACGTCCCTCTTCGTGCCCGACCGGCGCAAGGACCCGAACGCCCGCATGGGCTGGTTCGTCATCATCGGGACGATCCCCATCGCGGTCCTCGGCGCGGTGTTCCAGCACAGCATCGAGACGTCACTGCGCGATCTGCGGATCACCGGCACCGTGCTGATCCTCTTCGGGCTGGTCCTCGCCGTGGCCGACCGCAGCCGGGCGATCCGCAACGCCAAGCCCATCACCGAGCTGACGCTCCCCCACGCCCTCGGCTACGGCTTCGCCCAGTCCCTCGCCCTCATCCCCGGCGTCTCCCGCTCCGGCGGCACCATCAGCGCGGGCCTCTTCCTCGGTTACAGCCGTGAGGCGGCGGCCCGTTACTCGTTCCTGCTGGCCATCCCCGCGGTGCTCGCGTCCGGCACCCTGGAGCTGTTCAAGATCGGCGACGGCGCCGCCCCCGCCTGGGGGCCGACGCTGCTCGCCACCGGGATCGCCTTCGTCGTGGGCTACGCGGCCATCGCCTGGTTCCTCAAGTACGTCTCCACGCACAGCTTCACGCCGTTCGTGGTCTACCGCGTGCTCCTCGGCGTACTGATCATCGGACTGGTCGCCGCCGGTGCGGTCGCACCGGGCGCGGGAGGCGTGGGCTGACCGGCCCGCCCGGTCCGCCGCCCCGTCCCCCGGCTCAGTCCTCGTCGTCCGAGTCGTCGTCGCCCTGGTCGTCGCCCTGGTCGTCCTGGCCGGCGGACGGTGCGCCGGCGCCGGGCGCGGGCCCGGTCCCCTGGGTCGGCGTCGCGCTGGGACCGGTGGTGGGGGTCTTCGCGGAGCTGCTCTCCGGTGAGAACAGGAGCATGCCGAGGAGCACCGCCACCGCGAAGGCCACCACCCCGGCGATGGCGCTCGCGACGCGGGGCCGGTAGCGGATGAACTCGCCGGGGCTGCGTCGCTGCGCCGGAGCCGCCCGCCGCCTCGACGCCGGCCCCGGCCGCGCGGAGCGTGTCGCCGTCGGCCGCACCTGCGGCGCGGTACCGGCCTCGTGGCCCGCGACGTTCGGGGCGCCGTGCGACGGCACGGTGGCGGGCAGGGACACCGGGTGCGCGCGCCACGCGTCGGTGCGGAACCAGTCGGCCACGTCCTGGGCCGAGGGCCGGTCCTCCGGCTGCTTGGCGAGGAGCCCGAGCAGGTACCCCTCGAAGGCGGCGGGCAGATCGGCGCCGAGCTGGGAGGGCGGCACGGGGGCGCTGTCGATGTGCTGGTAGAGCAGGGCCGTGGCGCTGTCGCCCTGGAACGGCGTACGGCCCGTCAGCAGCTGGTACAGGACGCACCCGAGCGCGTAGACGTCGGAGGCCGGCCCCGCGGTCCGGCCCAGTGCCCGCTCGGGGGCGAGGTAGAGGCTGGTGCCGACGATCTGTCCGGTCATGGTGAGCGCGGCGGCCGGATCGTCGACGAACCGGGCGATCCCGAAGTCACCGATCTTGAGCGATCCGGCGGCGTCGAGCATCAGGTTGCCGGGCTTGATGTCGCGGTGGACGATGCCCTGCTGGTGGGCGGCCGCCAGGCCCGCGGCCGCCTGCGCGGCGACGACCGCGACGTGATCGGCGCCGAGCACGTGCCCTGCCTCCAGCAGCTGGCCCAGGCTGTCGCCCTCGACCAGTTCCATGACGAGGAAGAACCGCCCGTCCCAGGAACCGAAGTCGAAGACCGCCACGACGTGCGGGTGACCCAGGCGCGCCGCCGTCTGCGCCTCCAGCCGGAACCGCGCGGCCGCCGAGGCGTCGGAACCGTCGCCCAGCAGGAGCTTCACGGCGACGGGACGTCCCAGCACCTCGTCGGTCGCCCGCCACACCTCGCCCATGCCACCGCGGCCGATGGGCGCGTCCAAGCGATACCGATCCGCCACCAGCACGTCGTACGACCTCGATCCCGCGAGCCAAACCAGACCTTGCTTAAGGTACTTCACCCGCGCACCCGCGGTGACCTGCGGCCGCAACCGCCGGGGGACTCACACCTCGCCGAGGAACCCCGGGTCCGCCGGGCCCGTCCGCCGGGCGAAGTCGGCGGCGAACGCGAGGACTTGGCTCATCGGAACCGCCTGCCGGGTGGTCGCCGCGAGATCGGCGTGGGCCTCCTCGGACCACAGGAACGGGTACACCGCGATCCCCTGCGAGGGCGTGAGGGCAGTTGCCTCCTCGCGCCAGCCCGGCCAGCGCAGCCCGTCGTAGAACGTCTCCAGCCGTCCCGACAGCAGCCAGGCGACCCAACCGGAGTAGTCCATCTCCATCGCCTCCCAGGCGAGGGTGTCGGGCGCGAAGTAGGTCATCTGGCCCGGCATTCCCGGCCGGCCCACGGCCGCGGGAGCGTGGCCGTTGAGCGCGAAGACCCCGCCCACCGCGTCGTGGCCGACGACGAGACCGGTGCCGGGATGCCAGGCCGGGTCGAGGACCGCCGGGAAGCGGTTGACCTGCCCCAGGCTCGGCAGGCCTCCGCCGGCGGCCGGGCCGCCGCCGAACACCCGTACCCACCCGTCGTCCAGCAGCACCCCGCCGGTGTTCAGCACCAGGGCACCCAGCGCCGAACGCGCGGTGACCTGCAACTGCAGCAGGCACCGCATCCCTTCGGCACGATCGCCGGGCAGCACCCGGGCGGCCACGGGGCCACCGGTGAGCCCGGCCTCCAGCTCCGGCCACGCCGGGGTGTCCACGTCGGTCAATTCGTCGATCTGCCGCACCCGAGGATGATCGCAGCCCGATGCCCGCCCGCCGGGGGCGGGGTGGGTGCGGTGCCGCGGAACCTCAGGTCACCTCAGACCGGTTGCGCGTCGAGACCGCCGCACGGCAGTGTGCGAGTCGGTCGAGGGGTCGCTTCCGGCCCATCGGGAGGAGGAAAGGTGAACACGGTCCTCGCATGGCGGCACCTGCTCGGAGGCGTCCTCCTCCTCGCCGGCGTCGTCACGGCGGCGCACGGCTTCGGCACCTCGCAGGCCGGTGGCGCGGGCGGAACGGTCGTGGTCACCGTGGTCCTGGCGGGCTGCGGTGCCCGCCTCGTCCGTACCGCGGCCCCCGGCCGGCGCCGAGCCGGACCGGCGCCCCGGCTCAGCGCCGGTCGTCCCAGGCCGCGTTGCGCAGGAAGTAGGTGTCGTACCGTTCCTGCACCTCCAGCAGGCTCTCCGGGGTGACCTCGCCCAGGGCGATGCGCTGCAAGTGGCGGAAGTACTCGAAGCGTTCGACGCCCGGGGTGATGACGATGAGCATGTCGGCGTCGCACCCGGGCGCCGCGGCGAAGGCGTGCGGGCGGCCGGGCGGGACGACGACCAGGTCGCCGGCGCCTGCGGTGACGACCTCGTCCCCGGACAGGAACCGGGCCTCGCCGTCGAGCATGTAGAACATCTCGGCCGACCGGTCGTGCCGGTGCGGGCGGGCGCCGTCGGCGCCCCCGGTCAGGGTCACGCGCTGGGTGGAGAGCGCGCCTCCCGTCGCACCGCTGTCGGCCAGCAGCCGGACGGTGGTGGGGGCGCGGCCGATGACCTCGGCCTCGGTGGAGCGGACGATCACGGAGGCGTCGAAGTCGGGCACGATCAATGACATGGCGAACTCCTTGTCCGGGTGGTGACGGGTCTTCGGGAACTGCCGGGTCACACGGCGAAGAGCAGGGCGGCGCTGACGAGGACGACGACCGCGGTGGCGAAGTGGATGCCGAAGGCCACCGCCTTGGTGCCTCCGTGCCGCAGGACCACCAAGGTGTCGCCGAGCGGGACGAGCGCCACGACCAGCATGAACCAGGCCTCCGCGCGGGCACCGGCGAAGGCGAGCAGGGCCAGGCCCATCACCCCGAAGGTGGTGTCCCGCAGGCCCTTGACGGTGAGGTAGGCGGCGGTCCCGTCCCCGTCGGCGGGCACGCCGTAGCCGGCGGCCGCGGGGCGGGGCTGGAGCAGGAACCGGACTCCGATGAAGAGCACCAGGAGGTCGAGCACGACGGCCAGGGTGTACGCGGTGGTGGTCACGTCCACATCTCCTTGCTAGCAGCGCTAGGGACAAGAGCGAAGCTAGCAGAGCGCCGACAGAAGGTCTAGCAGTGCTAGAATTTCTCCATGACGATCCGGACGCGCCGGGAGCGCGAGCGAGCCGAGCGCGAGCAGCTGATCATCACGGCCGCGCGGGAACTGGCCGAGGCCGAGGGCTGGGACGCCGTCACCACGCGGCGGCTGGCCGCCGAGATCGAGTACAGCCAGCCCGTCCTGTACAGCCACTTCAAGGGCAAGGACGCGATCATGGCCGCCGTAGCGGTGCAGGGGTTCGCGGAGCTGGCCGCCGAACTGCGGGAGGCGCGCACCGCGGTGGCGGGTCCGCGGGAGACCCTCGCCGCGGTGGGCGAGGCGTACACCGCGTTCGCGCGGCGGCGGCCGGCCCTCTACGACGCGATGTTCACCCACCACGTCGGCCTGCCGTTCGCCACGCCCGAGGCCCCGGCGGCCCTGCGCGAGGCGTTCGGCGAACTGCTGCGGGCCGTGGAGCCGGTCGCGGGCGCCGGCGACGCGCCGGACCTCCTCACCGAGACGTACTGGGCGTCCCTGCACGGCCTGGTCACCCTCATGCGCAGCGGCCGGCTGCCGGAAGGGGCGCACGAGCGCCGCCTCACCCTGCTGAACGGGCGCTTCACTAACGGCGGTTGAAGCACGGCGGCGGCACACGCCGCACCCCCACCGCCCGGCACCGCTCAGGGGACGAGGACGGTGAGCGAGGTGGCGATGACGGCGAACCCCAGCTGCTCGTACCGCCGGCGAGCGGGATTGCCGTCGCTCACCGCCAGGGCGATCCTCGGGAGACCGCCGGCCGCCGCGTCCGCCAGCGCCCGGCGCAGCAGCCGGGAACCGAGGCCGGCGTGGCGGGGGTCCGGCTGCCGGAAGACCGTCGCGACCCACGGGAGGCCGTCCCGGTCCGTCACCACGACCCCCGCGACGACGTGGCCGTCGCCGTCGACGGCCAGGGTGCTGCACGGCAGGACCGGCCCGAGCACGGCGCCCGACAGCACCGGAGCCAGCTGGGCTTCGAGGGCCTCCTCGTCACTTCCTTGATGGTGGTCGGGATGGCCCGGCCCGAAGGCGGCACGCCACGCGGGGAACAGCTCGTGTGCCTCCCGGTCGCAGGGTACGGCGCACAGTCCGTCCGGCAGGGGCGCCGGGGCCCACTCGCGCGGCGGGGGGTCGGCGACGAGGTCGCGCTCCATCGTGTGCGCGTGCCGGAGGACCCGGGCACCGTGCCGGACGAGCTGCTCCCCGAGTTCGACGGAACCCGACACGGCCCACCCCGGCATGCCCGCGAGCACGGCCGGTACGGGGTCCGGTCCCACCGCCTCCGCGAGGTCGGCCCACGGCCGGCCGTCCCGGACCCCCTCGACGTACGTCAGTTCCGGCAGTCCCCCCGGGCCGCGCAGGACCAGGCGCTCTTCTTCGTGCACGGCCACTCAGTACCCGCCCACCGGCATCGGCATCGCTCTCATGCGGCCCATGCTGCGGGCCGCCCGCCGGTGCGGGCAACCGGTTTCCGGCCGGGGGACGCCCTGCCGCACCGGCGCACCCACGCACCGGTGCGTCGGTGCGTCGGTGCGCCGGACCCTCAGGCCTGCGGGGCCGGGTAGGTCGGGTACTCGACCTCGGACACGTGCTGCACGACACGGATGACCTGGCACGAGTAGCCGAACTCGTTGTCGTACCAGAGGTAGAGGATGGCGTTGTCGCCGTCGACCTTGGTGGCGCCGGCGTCGACGATCGAGGCGTGCCGCGAGCCGATGAAGTCGCTGGAGACGGCGTCGGGGGCGCTGATGTAGTCGATCTGGCGCTTGAGCGGCGAGGTCAGCGACACCTCGCGGAGGTGGTCGAGGACCTCCTCACGGGTGGTCTCCCTGGCGAGCTGCAGGCTGAGGATCGCGATCGAGACGTCCGGCACCGGCACGCGGATGGAGCTGCCGGTGATCCTGGCCTTGAGGTCGGGCAGCGCCTTGGCGACGGCCGAGGCGGCACCGGTCTCGGTGATGACCATGTTGAGCGGCGCCGAACGGCCGCGGCGGTCGGAGCTGTGGTAGTTGTCCAGCAGGTTCTGGTCGTTGGTGAACGAGTGGACCGTCTCGACGTGGCCGCGCAGGACGCCGTACTCGTCCGCCATCGCTTTCAGCGGGGGCACGATCGCGTTGGTGGTGCAGGAGGCGCAGGACAGGATCCGCTCGTCCGGCTTGATCATGTCGTGGTTGACGCCGTGGACGACGTTGGGGACGTCGCCCTTGCCCGGCGCGGTCAGGACGACCTTGTCGACGCCGGGGCGCAGGTGCTGCGAAAGGCCTTCGCGGTCACGCCACTTGCCGGTGTTGTCGATGAGGATGGCGTCCTTGATGCCGTACGCGGTGTAGTCCAGCGACGTCGGGTCGTCGGCGTGGATCACCTTGATGGCGTTGCCGTTGGCGACGATCGTGCTGTTCGCCTCGTCGACGGTGATCGTGCCCTGGAACTGGCCGTGGATGGAGTCGCGGCGCAGCAGCGAGGCGCGCTTGACGAGGTCTTCGCCGGCCCGTCCGGCCCCCTTGCGGACGACGATGGCGCGCAGCCGCAGGCCGTTGCCGGAACCGGCCTTCTCGATCAGCAGCCGGGCGAGGAGGCGGCCGATGCGGCCGAAGCCGTAGAGGACGACGTCGCGCGGCTCACGCCGCTCGATCTTGTTGGCACCCGTGGCGCCCGCGACGGCCGCCGCGGTGAACTCGGCCACCGACAGCCCGCGGTCGTCGGCCCGGTACGTCGCGGCGAGCATGCCGAGGTCGATCTGGGACGGGCCGAGGTCGAGCGTGGTGAGTGCGTGCAGGAACGGCAGCGTCTCGGTGACCGAGAGCTCCTCGCCGGCGATCTGCCGGACGAAGCGGTGGGCCTTGAGGATGCTGATCACCGACTTGTTCACCAAGGAGCGGCTGTGCAGCAGGACGGTCACGTCCCGCTCCCTGTGCAGCTTCCCGATGATCGGAATCATCGATTCCGCGATCTCCTCGCGGTGCTTCCAGTCGGTGAACGAGTCCTCGTTGACAGTCACAGGCTTATCTTTCGAGCTAGGCGGTGCTCATATGTTAACCACACCGCCATCTCGCTCTTGCCGCGGGTCCCACCGGGTGACGTCAGGAGACGGCGACGACCCCCACCGCCGCCGAGCCGGTCTTCGCGCGCAGGAGGACGTCGTAGAGGTACCGGTCACCGTCGCGCGGCGCCACGACCGCCCGCGCCCCGGTCGGCAGCGCCCGGGACACGGCCTCGTGCCGCTCCCCCGGCGCCGACCCGCTGACCGCCACGAGCCGCACCGAGGTGCTGCCGATGTTCTCGAACGTCACGGAACGGGTCCGGGGACAGGGGCCGTCGTGCTCACCGGTGCAGTGGAAGCGGACGTCGCCGAGGTTCACCAGCCCGCACGAGACGTCGGTGGCGAAGGCGAAGTGCGAGGAGCAGACGGCCCCCACCCGCAGGTCCTCCGCGGGGGCCTCGGCGGCCGTGCCACCGGGGCGGGGCGCGTCCGCGCAGGAGACGGCGGACACACCGAGTGCGGCGGTGGCGAGTGCTGCGGGCAGGAGTGCTGTGCGCACCTGTGGCTCCAGAAGTGGTGCAGTCGGTGAGTCCCGCTCACCGGGGTGCCGCTCCACGCCGGACCGGCGCGGGCGAAGGACGGGAAAGGGCAGGACAGGGGGCCCCGAACAGGGGGCCCGGATGCGGGTGGGGCCCGGAAGCCGTGGCTCACGGGCCCCACCCTCAGCGCGTCGGAACGGGCGCCGGCGACCGGATCAGCGGTCGTTGTGCGCGGGACGCTCCGTGGCGATGACGTCGCCCGCGTACACCAGCGCGGTGCGGTGGTTGTACTGGATGGTGTACATCTTCTTGGCGCCGAAGACGACCTTGCCGTCGTTCTTGAAGTAGTCGTCGGTCAGGGCGGGCGGCGCGGTGGCGACGTACGCCTGGCCGGACGGGATGCTGTACATGCTCAGCGGGGCCTGCGAGGAGGCGCCATACCCGGCCGGGTACTCCGAGGCGTCCGGGTAGCTGGTGCCGTACACCTTGCCGGGCGGCGTGGCGGGCGTCACGCCGGCCTTGATGAGGGTGTAACCGCCGTGCGCCGGAACGGTGTTGGCGCAGTGCGGGTTGTAGAACCACACCTTCGCGCCGCTGAACCAGATCGCGGTCCAGGCGCCCTCCTTGCCGGCGACGACGAACTGCTGGCCGGCCTGCACGGTGTTGCCCCAGTCGTTGATCCGGTCGGTGCCGGCGGCACCGGAGTGGATCGCCGGGTCCCCGAAGAGGGGCGCGGTGCTGCTGGGGGCGGTGCGCACGAACAGGGTGTTGGCCGCCTGCGTCACCTTGGTGCACTCGGGGGTGGCACCGGTCGGGTCCTCGGACGGGCAGATCTCGGCGGTCTGCTGGTTCCGCTCGAAGCCGGGGGCGATGGTCACCACCGAGCCGATGTCACCGACCCCGTGCTCGCCCGTGACGGGCGCGCCGAGCAGGGCCATGAAGTGCTCCCAGTCCCAGGCGGTGCCCGGGTCCCAGTGCATGCCCGCGACGTAGGACGACGCAGGGCCGACAACGTTGTCGTGGCCCAGGATGTGCTGCCGGTCGAGCGGGATGTCGAAGCGCTCGGCCAGGTACTTCACCAGCTCCGCCGTGGCCTCGTACTGCGCCTCGGTGTACCAGTCGGCCCCGTGCGCCGCGTAGCCCTCGTGCTCGATGCCGATGGAGTGCATGTTGGTGGAGTAGTTGCCCGCGTGGAAGGCGATGTCCTTCGTGGGCATCATCTGCGTCACCGCACCGTCCGACGACCGCATCACATAGTGCGAGGCGGTCGTGCTGCCCGGGGCCTGGAAGGTGGCGATCGCCGACTCGTACGAGCCCTCGGTGTCGTGGATGACGATGGTGTCGATGCGGACCCCGTTGGCGGGCCGGCTGGAGACCTGGCCGTTGGTCGACGCCGCCGGCACGAAGGTGCAGTCCACGGTGGCGGGGCACTCGACGTCGGCGGTCGCCGCGGCCTTCAGGTGCAGCTTCGCCAACTGGCTCGTGGCGGGCTTGACCTGCGGCGCGGCGGCGAGGCTGACCCGCTGCCCGTCCGTCGTGGTACGGCCGGCGCCCTTGGCCAGGGTGGCGAAGACACGGTTCGCGAACGCCTTGGCACCCTGCGCTTGCGAGGCCTGGCTGTAACGGGCCACGGCTCCGTACCAGTCGCCGGGTTCGGCGGAGGCGGTTCCGGCCGTGGCCTGCTGGTACGACGCGAGGAGCGCCGCGCCGCCGCGGATGTTGGCCGCCGGATCGTTCCTCAGCTCCCGCGCCGACAGGCCGGTGAGCTTCGCCGCGGCCTGGAGGGTGTGCAGGGCCGGGTCGGCGACGAAGGACGCGAGGTCGCTGCGGCCGGCCGCTCCGGCGTCACCACCGGCCACCATCTCCGCCGTCACGTCGGTGAGGTGCATCGGACCGTAGCCGCCGCTCGCGCTGTGCGCGCCCGCGTGCCCGTCCCACGCCGACTCCTGGTACGCCACGGCCAGCAGCACCTGCTCCGGCACGTGGTACTCCTCGGCCGCCGCGGCGAAGTCGCGCTGCCGGGCGGTCTCCGCCGGCGCCGCACCGGTGGCCTGCGCCGTCAACGGCACGGCCACCGAACCCGCGATCACCAGCGCGCCGACCGCGGCCAGCAGACCGGGCCTGCGCCGCCTGGCGTGCCGGCGTATGGATGTTTCTGATGTCATGAACGATCCCAAATCTTGAACGTGTGAGGCCAATTCCCCTGGCCGGACGTCGATGTGACGCTCCATCGGCCCGTGGAAGGCTCGCGGATTCTACCCACGCCGAATCCCCGGAACTTGAGGCACCGTCACTATCGAGCCACCGTCGCGCGGTTCGCCGGCGGCGGGCCGGATCCTCCGGACGGCGAGCGGGAAGAGCGCGGGGGTCCATCAGCCGAATTCCCGGCATCCGCCGCAACTCCCGCACCCGCGAGGGGGAACCGGGAGGCGTGAGGGGCGGGGACCGCATCGGCGGCCGAACTCGGCCGGTGCATCGCAGTCGCACGACCTCCCGGTGCGTCACCGCCCCGACGGTGGAAGCTCACGAAGATCCCTCTTCTTGTCCGGACGGGCGTGCACGCGAGAGCCGCAGACCCCGGGCCAATAGCTTGCTGCGTCAAGGAGTAGATCAGGAAAGTGCTGCACCATGCAAGTAACTGCGACGCATAATGGCGTCAATCGGTTCATTCACGACGCCGCGTCTCACCATGCGACCCTGGACGCCCTCACTCGTCACCGCCTTGACAGGTGACTTTTTTCTGTGCGAAAGTCATCACCACTTCAATAGGTGATCAGATCGGTCATCGCGTCCCCGGAACCGAGGAGAGGCCGCGTGAGCCAGGCTGTGGATTACGACTACGTCGTGGTGGGCGCGGGAACGGCCGGCAGTGTGCTGGCTTCGCGCCTGTCCGAGGACGGCGGCGCCCGCGTCCTCCTGCTGGAAGCGGGCGGCCCCGACGTGCCGGAGGCGATGCCGGTTCCCCCCGCGTGGCCGCGGTTGCTGGGCACGTCGTCCGACTGGGGCGACCGCACGACCGAGCAGGCCGCCACCGGCACGTCCGTGGCGCTCGCCCGGGGCAGGGGCCTCGGCGGGTCGTCGGCGATCAACGCCATGGTCTTCACCCGCGGGCACCGCAGCGCCTATGACGCGTGGGCCGCCGGCGGCGCGAAGGGCTGGGGCTTCGACGCCCTCCTGCCGTACCTCATGCGCAGCGAGCGCGCGGAGGGCCGCGACCCCCGCACGCGCGGGCAGCACGGACCGCTGGCCGTGGCCCCCGCCCGCGAGCCGAACCCGGTGCTGGAGGCCTGTCTGGAAGCGGCCGCGGAAGCGGGCCACCGCAGGGCGGCCGACATCAGCTCCGGGCTGGAGGAGGGATTCGGCTGGCCTGACCTGAACATCGTCGACGGCCGGCGTCAGAGCGCCGCCGACGCCTACCTCACCCCCGCGTCGGGACGGGCCGGCCTGCGCGTGGTGACCGGTGCGCTCGTCCACCGCGTCCTGCTGGACGGCGACCGCTGCACCGGGGTGGCGTACACCGCCGGAGGAGAAGAGGTCACCGCCCGCGCCACCCGTGAGGTGATCCTCACGGCCGGCGCCATCGGCACCCCGCACCTGCTCATGCTCTCGGGCATCGGCCCCGGCCGGCACCTGCGGGAGACCGGCGTTGAGGTCGTCCACGACCTGCCCGGCGTCGGGAGCGGCCTGCAGGACCATGTGATGGCCGGTCTGGTCTACTCCGCCGCCCGCCCGGTCCCCGCCGCGCGGAACAACCACGGGGAGGCACTGGGCCTGCTGCGCAGCACGCCCTCCGCCGACGCCCCCGACCTGCAGATCATCTTCGTCGACGTCCCGAGCCATGCGCCCGCCCTCGCGGGGCCGCGTGAGGGCTACACGATCCGCGTCTCGCTGATGCGCCCGCACAGCCGCGGCACGGTGCGGCTCGCCTCATCCGCGCCCGGGACCGCCCCCCTGATCGACCCGGACTACTACGCCGACCCCCGTGACCTGCGGACCATGGTCGCCGGCATCCGCGCGGCCCGTGAGATCGGCCGGGCCAGGGCGCTCGACGGCTGGCGCGGCGAGGAGGTGCTGCCCGGCGTGGACGTCGACGACGACGCGGCGGTCGCCGCCTACCTCCGCAGGGGCCTGGCGTCCTACTTCCACCCGGTCGGCACGTGCAGGCTCGGCACCGACGAGGGCGCCGTGGTGGACGAGGAGCTCAGGGTCCGCGGCATCGACGGGCTGCGCGTCGCCGACGCCTCGGTGATGCCGTCGATCGTCTCGGGGAACACCAACGCGACGGTCTACGCCATCGCCGAGCGGGCCGCCGAGTTCGTCTCCCGGAAGGGGGCGTGATGACCGCGGCCGACCACGAGAAGCAGCCGGAGCGCGGGGCCCCCGTGGCGCGCCGCACCATGCTCGGCATGCTCGGCGCCGGCGTCGCCGGCGTCGCCGCCGCACCCTGGCTGCAGCGCGGCTGGGAGAACTTCCTCGGCGCGGCCTCCCAGGCCGACCCCACCGGGCTCACCGGGGTGCTCCCCAACCCGGGCGGCTTCCGCTACTACAGCGTCGTCGGCTCGGTGCCCCGCAAGGACGAGCGGACCTACCGGCTGAAGGTCAACGGTCTCGTCGACCGTCCGCGGACGTACACCCTCGACGACCTCCGCGCGCTCCCGCAGCAGCGGATCGTGCGCGACGTGCAGTGCACCGACGGCTGGCGGGTGGCGGACACCCCCTTCGAGGGCGTGCCGCTGTCGGACCTCCTGGACGCGGCAGGGGTGCGCCCGGAGGGCAAGGCGATCCACTTCACGTGCTTCGACGGCGTCTACACCGAGAGCCTGACCCTCACCCAGGCGCGCCGCCCCGACATGCTGGTCGCCCTGAAGATGCAGGACAAGCCCGTCAGCCACGAGCACGGCGGCCCCGTCCGGCTCTACGCCGCGCCGATGTACTTCTACAAGTCGGCCAAGTGGCTGTCCGGAATCACCGTGACCGACGAGGTCATCCCCGGCTACTGGGAGGAGTACGGCTATGACGTCGACGGCTGGCTCGACGGCGCCGACCAGCGCGGCGACGCGCAGGCCGCCTGAACGCTCCGGGCGCGTACTGCGGTTCACCAGGGCCGAGCGCTGGGTGCATCGCGGCACCGGTCTGCTGATGCTGGTGTGCCTGGTGACCGCGGCCTGCCTCTACCTGGGGCCGCTGGCCCAGCTCGTCGGCCGCCGCCACCTGCTCGCGACGGTCCACGAATGGTCGGGGATCCTGCTGCCGCTGCCCTTCCTGCTCGGACTCGCCTCCCCCGCCTTCCGCGCGGACCTGCGCAGGCTGAACCGCTTCGCCCCGTACGACAAGCGCTGGCTGCGGGCCGCGCGCCGGCGGCTGACCTCGCCGGACATGCGTCCCGCCGGCAAGTTCAACGCCGGTCAGAAGCTCTACGCTGGCTGGCTCGCCGGGGTCGTGCTGGTCATGACGGCCACGGGGCTGCTGATGTGGTTCACGGGCCTGCTGCCGGCGGTCTCCCGCACCAGCGCGATCTTCGTGCACGACCTCCTGGCCTGGGCCATCGCCCTGGTGCTGATCGGGCACATCCGCAAGGCGTTCCAGGACCCCGAGGCGCGGCTCGGGATGCGCACCGGGTACGTCTCCCTGGGCTGGGCGCGGCGATGGCACGCCCACTGGCTGGACGAGGACCGCCCGGCGGCCGAGGACACGCCGGAGCGCTGAACGTCGCCGCGCCGCACCCACGCAACGCCCGGGTGGCCGGGCCCCGTTCTGCGGGGCCCGGCCACCCGGGCGTATCGACGGGCACTCGCTCCCCCGCGCGGCGGTGTGCTACGCGGACACGGCCGTCCGCGGCGTGGCCGCCTTCTTTCGCGCGCGGTACGCCGCCGCCTTCACACGGTTGCCACAGGGGTCCATGGCGCACCACTCGCGACGGCTGCCGTGCGAGCGGTCGAGGTAGATCTGCGTGCACTCCGGCCTGCTGCACTCCTTGACCAGCTCCGCGTCCGGGCCGCTGAGGAGCCGCACGGCCTCCCGGGCCAGCGACGACAGGGCCTGCTGCGGCGTCGCCTCGACCCTGCGCCCGTCCCTGGTGAGCTGCGGGACGGCGGACGGCCTGCGTGCCGCCGCGTTGAGGAGCGCGAGCGCGTCGGTGTCGTAGTCCTCCTTGTTCAGCGCGGACCTGACGAGCGAGAAGACCGCCTCCCGCAGGGAGACCGCCTCCGCCACGTCGGACGGCTGCGAGAGGACGTCCCCGTCGACGAGCCCCGACTCGCGGAACCAGGCGTCGAGGCTCTCGGGCGTGGTGAGCATCTCCTGGGGCTCCGGGTTGCGACGGCGCCTCAGGGTTCCCACGAAGTCCAGCACGGGCATGCCGCACTTGAACACATGCATCATGTCACCATTTTGACAGGTGACGAACAAGAGGGCAAGGCACCGGCCCGACGGCGGCACACCCATTCTGCCCACTGCAGCCCGCCGGCGTGCCGGCGTGCCGGCCTCGACGGCGAACAGGCGGAGGTCTCAGGCCGGGGTCAGGCGGAGGCGCCCTGGTCGGTCGCCACCCGGCCCAGCGCGATGGTCAGCGCGGCGAGGTCCTGGTCGGCGAAGGGTTCGACGAGGTGGCGTCGCACGCTGGCGAGGTGCGTCGGCCAGGCCTGCTCCAGGCGCTCGAGCCCGGCGTCCGTCAGCACGGCGTTCCAACCACGGCCGTCCTCGGCGCACTTGACGCGTTCCACCCAGCCGTGCTTCTCGAGCCGGATGACGACGCGGGTCATCCCGCTCAGGGAGAGGCTGCAGGCGGCGGCGAGTTCGCTCATCCGCATCGCGCGCCCCGGGGTCTCGGACAGGTGCCTCAGCGGCGTGTACTCGGAGAGCGGCAGCCCCGCCCCCTCGACCATGTCGGCGTCGACGGCACGCGGGAGCTCCAGGAGCACCCGGCCCAGCGCGCGCACGAAAGCCTCCTCCCTCGCGCTGAGGGGCTGCAACTGCTGCTTCGTGGACGCCATCCCCCCACTTTAGCTTCTTGACGGGTCAATGAGGCCTCAATGATCGGCACTCCGGCGAGAACCGGTGCGAGCACATGCCTTTGACAGTTGTCGACCGGTCGTCTAGCTTCAAATAGGCGACCGGTCAGTTAGTTCCTCCGGTCCGCCCATCCCCCCATCGCACAGCAACGAAAAGAAGCGGAGAGCCTCCTGTGGCCACCCCCGTCAAGCTCGCCATCGTCTACTACTCGTCGACCGGCACCATCACCGAGATCGCCAGGGAACTGCACGACGCCGCGGTCAAGGCCGGCGCCGAGGTGCGCCTGGTGAAGACGGCCGAACTCGCCCCCCAGGCCGCCATCGAGAGCAACCCGGCCTGGGCCGCCCACCACGCGGCGAACACGCACGTCCCGCACGCCACGCCCGAGGACGTCGAGTGGGCCGACGCCGTGATCTTCGGCACCCCCACCCGCTTCGGCAACGTCTCGGCGCAGCTCAAGCAGTTCATCGACACGCTCGGCGGGCTGTGGGCCGAGGGCAAGCTGATCGACAAGGTCTACAGCGCCTTCGTCTCCAGCGCCACCGCGCACGCGGGCCAGGAGGCCACGCTGCTGGCCCTCTACACCTCGATCCACCACTTCGGCGGCATCACCGTCACCCCGGGCTTCACCCAGCCCTCCAAGTTCGTCGACGGCAACCCCTACGGCACCTCCCACGTGGACGGCCAGGGCAACAACCCCGTGGACGAGGTCACCCGCACTGCCGCCCGGGTCCAGGCCGAGCGCGTCGTGCGCGTCGCCGCGCAGCTCAAGGCGGCCTGACCCCTCCCGGCACCCCGCCGGCAGCGGCGCCGCGCGGCAGGCCCCCTCACCGGGGGAACCGCGCGGCGCCGCTCCCCACATCCTCACCGAACCCACGAACAGGGAGATGCGGAAACATGCGCGTCGAGATCTGGACCGACATCGCCTGCCCTTGGTGCTACGCCGGCAAGGCCCGTTTCGAGCGGGCCCTCGCCGGCTTCGAGCACCGTGACGGCGTCGAGGTGGTACACCGGTCGTTCGAGCTCAACCCGGACGCCAAGAACGGCACGACACCGATCATCGACGCCGTGGCCGCGCAGTACGGGCGCACCCGCGAGCAGCAGGTCGCACGGGAGGAGCACGCCGCGTCCGAGGCGCGCACCGAAGGACTGGACTTCCGGATCGGCGGCCGCGTCCACGGCAACACCTTCGACGTCCACCGCCTCCTGCACTTCGCCAAGGAGCACGGCGTCCAGCAGGAGCTCCTGGACCTCGCCTTCCGGGTGAACTTCGCGGACGAGCGTTCCGTCTACGACACGGAGACCCTGCTGGACCTGGCGGCCGAGGCGGGACTGGACCGGGCGCAGGCAGGCGCCGTCCTGGCCGACCCCGACGCCTACGCCCAGCAGGTACGGGCCGACGAGCGGCTGGCCGCTGAACTCGGCGCCGGCGGCGTGCCGTTCTTCGTGCTGAACCGGAAGTACGGCGTGAGCGGACTGCAGCCCGTCGAGCTGTTCACCCGTGCCCTGGAGCAGGCGTGGGAGGACCACGCGGGGGCCCGGGCCTGACGCCCGGCCCCGGGGGGCTCCCGCAGTACCCCTGCGCGGCGCGTTCCCCCGTGGCGGGCGCCGTGGCGTGAGGGAGACATACGCGCACATGACCAGGGACAACGCCCGGAACGCCGCGCTCGGGGAGTTCCTCCGCTCACGCCGCGCGAAGATCTCCCCCGCGCAGGCCGGCCCGGTCCCCGAACCGCCCGCGCCCTGCGCCTGACCGACGACGAACGGGTCCATCTGTTCACCGTGGCCAGGTCCTCCGCCCCACCGCCCCGGCGCCCCGTCCGCTGCCGCCGCAACAGGTCCGTCCGGCCCTGCACCGCCTCCTGGAGCCGATGACCGAGGGCCCCGCGCTGGTGGTGGGGCGCCGCACCTGCGTCCCGGCCGCCGACCGGCTCGCCCATGCGCTCCACACCGGCTTCGACGCGCTCCCCCAGCGGCAGCGGAGCATGGCCCGCTTCATCTTCCTCGACGCCCGCCTCTACTCCGGCAAGCACCCCCACGACCCCCGGCTCGCCGAGCTGGTCGGCGAACTGTCCGGGCGCGACGAGGACCTCCCGACGTGGTGGGACGGCCACGGCATCAAGCGCCACCGGCGATCCGGACCAGATCCTCGGCGTCCGCACCGCGGAGCCCGCGACCGCCTCCGACCGGGCCCTGCGCCGGCTCGCCCAGTGGGCCGAACAGGGCGGCCAGCGGCCCGACCGGCCCAGTCATCTGACTTTCACACTTAAAGTCAGCTGTTAGCCTGGCCCCGCAGGCCGATCCACGCCTGCGCCGAGGGCTGCCGCACACCGCCCGGGGCCGCCGACGACCGCGCGGCCGTCCGGGCAGGGCGCGCCCGCAGGAAGGAGGCACGATGCACATCAAGGGGTCGGTCGCCCTGGTGACGGGCGCGAGCCGCGGCATCGGCCGCGCCTTCGCCCGCGCGCTCATCACGCACGGCGCGTCCAAGGTCTACGCGGGCGTCCGCGATCCGGAGAGCCTCGTCGACCAGAGCCTGGTGGACGACACCCTCGTACCCCTGCGCCTGGACGTCACCAAGCCCGACGAGGTCGCCGCGGCGGCCGCCGCGGCCGGCGACGTCAGCATCGTCGTCAACAACGCGGGCACGGGCGGCGCCGGCACCCGTCTGCTGGAGGGTTCCTTCGACGGCGCGCGCCAGGCGATGGAGGTCAACTACTTCGGCACCTGGGCCGTTTCCCGGGCCTTCGCCCCGATCCTGGCCGCGAACGGGGGCGGGGCGCTGGTCAACATGCTCTCGCTGGCGTCCTGGGTCGGCCAGCCGCTGATCCCCGGGTACGCGGCCTCCAAGGCGGCCGCATGGTCGCTGACCGACACCCTCCGGCAGGCCCTGCACCCCCAAGGCACGCTGGTGGTGGGCGTCCACGCGAGCTTCGTGGACACCGAACTCAGCGCGTGGACCGACGCCCCGAAGATCAGCGCCGGGACCGTGGCCGAACTGACCATGGACGCGCTGCTCCACGACCGGCCGGAAGTCCTCGCCGACGAGGAGACCCGGCGCGCCAAGTCCGCGCTCTCCGGACCCCCGAGCCCCACCCCGGGCGCATGACGCGGCGGCGGCCCCGGACGTCTCCGTCCGGGGCCGCCGCCGTGAACTCACGGCCTGTGCAGCCAGCCGGTCAGCGGCCGGCGGTCTGGCCGCCGTCGACGGGCAGGGTCACGCCCGTCACGAACGGCGCGTTCTCCAGGTAGAGCACCGCCTCGACGATGTCGGCGATCTCGCCCATGCGCCCGACCGGGTGCAGCTCGGCCAGCCACTCGTGGGTCTCCACCGGGTGCATCGGGGTCTTGATCGTGCCGAGCGCCACCGCGTTCGCCCGGATCCCCTGCTTCGCGTACTCGGTCGCCAGCGCCCGGGTCGCCGACTGCAGGCCGCCCTTCGTGAGCGAGGCCAGCACCGACGTGATCTTCGCGTCCGCCTGGTCCCCGAGGCTGCTGGAGATCTGGACCACGTGCCCGCCGCCCTGCTGCAGCATCCGCTCCACCGCCAGCTGCGTGATGCGGAAGAAGCCGTCCACGTTGATGCCGAGCACGGCGCGGTACTCCGCCTCGGTGTACTCCGTGAACGGCTTCGCCACGAAGATCCCCGCATTGTTGACCAGCGTGTCCACCCGGCCGAAGCGCTCCACCGCCGTCGCGATCACCCGCTCCGCGGTCGCCCACTCGGCGATGTCGCCGCGGACCGTCACGACGCCCGGGTCCGCCGAGTCGCCGATGTTCCGCGACGTGGCCACCACCGCGTACCCCAGCTTCCGGTACGCCTCGACCAGACCGGCACCGATGCCCTGCGACGCACCGGTGATGACCGCGACCTTCTGACCCTCAATGCTCATGGTGTTACTTCTTCCAGGGGGGTGTCATGGGGAATCCGGTACTAGACGACCGGTCACATATAACGTAGACGACCGGTCGAGAACTGTCAAAGACCCGGAACCCGGACGGGGGCGGCGCCGCCGGAGGCGGCTTCCCGAGGGGCGGGCAGGTCCAAGCGGTGCGGGAACCCGATGCGCAGCACGAACGCCGCCGCGGCGGCGGCCAGGACGACCAGTGCCGCCAGGACCAGTGCCTGCTGGTAGCCGTGGCGCAGCAGCGGCGCGACGGCCACAGGGCCGAGGATCTGACCCACCGAGTAGCCGGCGGTCAGCAGGGCGACCGCACGTGGGAACCGCAGATGCGTCCCGGCCGCGAGGGCGACCGTGCTCACGCCGATGAAGGTGGCGCCGAAGAGGAACGCCGAGACGAGCGCGGCGGCGGACCCCCCGACCAGGGCCGGCAGGGCGATGCCGGCGGCCTGCACGACCAGCGCGGCGAGCAGCACGTCCGGGCGGGACCAGCGCCGTCCCAGCCACGCCCACAGCGCGGCGGAGGGGACGGCCGCCACCCCTGCCAGCACCCACGCGGCGGTGCCGAGCGGTCCGGGTGAGCCCTGGTCGATCGCGGCGACCAGGAAGGTGCCGGCGATGATGTAGCCGACGCCTTCCAGCGTGTACGACGCGAACAGGGCACCGAACCAGCGGTGCGTGCGCGGCGCCGCCGTCCGCCCCGGCGCTCCGGGGGCCGCATCGACCGACGCGGCCGGCGCGTCCGGCGCGTCCGGCGCGTCCGGCGCGTCCGGCGCGTCCGGCGCGGGTTCCGTCCGCATGGTCCACGCCGGCACGGCGAGCAGCGCGGCGAGTGCGGCGGACGCCCACCACGCGGCCCGCCAGTCGGCGAAGCCGCGCAGGACGAGGACGAGCAGGCCGGACAGCGCGATCCCTGCGCCGACCCCGCCGAAGCCCCAGCCCGGCAGGTGTGCGGGGTGCGCGCGCAGCCGCCCGAGGAGCGCGCTGACGGCGATGACGAAGACCGTCGCGCTCACCGTGCCCGCGACCAGCCGGAGCACCAGCCATACGGCGGTCGCGTGCGTGAGCGGCATGGCGGCAAGGCTCACGACGAGCAGCACCAGCGAACCGCGCAGGACGGCGGCGGAGCGCGTCAGCCGGGGGAGGACGGTCCCGGCGAGCGCTCCGGCGAGGTAGCCGACGTAGTTGGCCGTCGCCAGGTGCGCACCGGCCCCGGCCGTCAGGCCCGCTTGAGCGTGCATCAGGGGGAGGATCGGGGTGTAGACGAAACGGCCGACCCCCATGGCCGCCGCCAGCGCCGCCCCGGCCCGGGCCACATGGGCCCAGGGCGACCCGGGGGCGCCGCCGCGTGCGGCGGCCGGGCGCCGGGTTGATTGGATCATGACACATTCCTCGACGGGTGGGTTCCGGGACGGGACCGGACGGACCACGGCTCCCCGTCGCGACCGTGTCCGGGCGGCGGGGAGCCGTGTGTGGTGCCGCGTGCGGCGGGCGTGCGCCGTCAGGCGTCGCCGTTCGCCTTCCCCGGGTCATTGGGGTGGGACTGCACGGCGGTGACGGCCGCGGCCATCCACGGCCACAGCGGCAGCGTGCCGAGGACCTTCTCGTACAGCTCGGCCTCGTCGGCGGCGCGCCAGAGGCCGATGCTGCGCAGTTCGCCCACGGGGCGCCACAGCCTGACGAGGTGGCCGGCGGCGGCCAGTTCCCCGGCGCGGACGGCCTCGGCCGCGCGACGCCGGTCCACCTCGGCGGGGTCGGTGCCCTCGGGGACGGTGGTGGTGAGTTCGACCAGGAACTCCTTCACGGTGTTGCCTCTCTTCGAAACTGCCGGAACCTTCGACGGGCGGGCACGCGGCCGGACCGGTGTACGAACCGCCGGTCCTGCGCCCTTCCACCCTGCGCCCACGGGCGGGGGCGGCGCCACGACCGCCGCCCTCCCTGCTGGGAGGCGGAACCTCGCAACGCGCTCCACCCGGCGGACGGGGGGCCTTCGGCCTCAGTGGTCGGTGACGATCCGCGAGACGTGGTAGGCGCGGATCAGCCAGTCGTCACCCTCGCGCTGCAGGACCAGCGAGAGGTGCACGGCGGCCTCCCAACCCTCCGCGCCCCGGAAGACGACGTCGGCGAAGCCGCCGGCCACCCGGTCGCCGATGCGGTAGCCCTGCACCTTCCCCACGTCCGCCCAGCGGTCCTCCGTCACGGCCTCGTAGTAGGCGCGCACCGCGTCACGGCCGGCCGTGGTTTCGGGCCCGAACCCCTGGAACAGGGCGTCCACGGTGAACAACTCGGCCATCTCGTCCGGCCGGTGGCCGTCGAAGGCGGCCTTCCAGCGGGACAGCGTCTCGCGCATCGGGTCGTTCGCGGCGTCCTTCGGGTCAGCGCTCATGTCGGTTCTCCTCTGTGCTCAACGGTAGGAAGAACGGCACCCGTCCGCGTGCGGAGGGCGGCCGGATCAGTGGATGGCCGATGATAGTCGACCGGTCTAATAAAAATAGTTGGGCGGTCGTATACTGGCAAACACGGGCCGCACCGTGACGCCGGCGAGAAGCCCGCCGCCGGCACCGCCCGCCCCGCGCCCACCGCGCGAACGACCGTCGCCGCCCCGCAGGAGGAACACTCACATCATGGTCTCGCCACTGGCCGCACTCGGGGTCGACGCCCCGGTCCTCGCCGCGCCGATGGCCGGCGGTCCCACCACCCCCGCGCTGGTCACCGCGGCCGCCCGAGCCGGCGGCCTGGGCTTCCTGCCCGGCGGATACCGCACCGCGGCGGCGCTCGCCGAGCAGATCGCCGCGGTCCGGCCCGGACAGGTGCCCTTCGGCGTCAACCTCTTCGCACCCAATCCCGTCCCGGTGGACCCCGACGCCTTCCGGCGCTACGCACGCGCCATCGCGCCCGACGCCGGGACGCACGGCATCGACGCGCAGGCGGCGGAGATCGTCGAGGACGACGACCACTGGGCGGACAAGGTCGACCTGCTGCTCTCCGACCCGGTGCCGGTGGTCAGCTTCACCTTCGGCGTCCCGCACGCCTCGGTCGTCTCCGCGCTGCGCGCCGCCGGAAGCCTGGTCGTCCTGACCGTCACCTCGGCCGCGGAGGCCCGGGCCGCCGCGGAGGCGGGCGCGGACGCACTGGCCGTGCAGGCGTCCGCCGCGGGCGGGCACTCCGGCACGCTCACCCCGCAGCACGTACCGGCGGCCGTCCCCCTCGAGGACCTGCTCGGCGAGGTGCGCGCGGCGGTGCCCCTGCCGCTCGTCGCCGCCGGAGGCCTGGCGACCCCGGCCGCCGTGGCCGGTGCGCTGCGGGCCGGAGCCGACGCGGTCATGGTCGGCACCGTCCTGCTGCGCGCCGAGGAGGCCGGCACCTCCGCGCCGCACCGGGCGGCGCTGGCCGACCCGGCACGCACCGGGACGGTGGTGACCCGGGCGTTCACGGGTCGTCCGGCGAGGGCACTGCGCAACGGCTTCACCGACCGCCACACCGGGCACGCTCCGGCCGGCTACCCGGCCCTGCACCATCTGACCAGCCCGATGCGCAAGGCGGCCGCCGCCGCGGGCGACCCCGAGCGGATCAACCTGTGGGCGGGCACGGGCTACCGCCACGCCACCGAGGAGCCCGCGGAGCGGATCCTGCGGCGGCTGGCGTCCGCAATCTGATCCCGGGGCACACGGGCGGGCCGCACACGGCGGCCCACCCGGCCCCGGGCCCGGTCCCGGTCCCGCCGCTCAGGTCAGTGCGACGCCGAGCAGGACCTCCAGCTGCGCGATCGTCTCCTTGGGGTCCTTGGCGTGGACGCCCGCGAGCCCCAGCTGCGCCGCGGGCGCCAGGTACTGCTCGGTGTCGTCGACGAACACGCAGGCCTCGGCGGGCAGACCGAGCTTCTCCAGCGCCAGTTCGAAGATGGCGGGCTCGGGCTTGCGCATCCCGTGGTGCTCGGAGATGACCACCGCGTCGTACGAACCCTCCAGGTCGTGGCCGTCGTAGAGGTCCCACGGCGCGGAGCCCACGGAGTTGGACAGGATCCCCACGCGCACCCCGGCGCGCCGGGCGGCGGCCGCGGCGTCGATCAGGGCCGTCTCGGGGCGGAGGTCGGCGAAGATCCGGCCCATGAGGTTGTCGGGCGCCACGCCGAGGCTGCGGGCCGCCGCGATGTTCCATTCCACCTGGGTGATCGTGCCGCGTTCGAGGTCGTGGGTGCGCCGGGTCCCCTCCTCGTCGAGGTAGAGCGCGGTGATGCACGCCCCCTCGGCCAGTCCCTCGCGCCGTTCGAAGGCGAGCACGGCGGGCAGCAAAGGCGTGGTGAGGACACCGCCGAAGTCGAGGATCAGGCCGGTGCGGTGGGACATGACGGAACTCCTGCGGTAGCGACGAGGACGCCTGCCGCCGCGATGCGGACGCGGCAGCCGCGCGATGGGCCGTCCGCCGGCGACGCTGCCGCACGGTGCCCGAGGGGGCCGGCCGGGAGCGGCGGCCACACGGGCGGCACGCACGGGGCGACGACCGGACGTCATCCTGCCATCCCCTTCCGCGGCCCGCCCGGCCACCCCTCCCCCGGACCTCAGTGGGCCCCCGGACGACGTCGGCAGTGCGTCACCTGCGTCACCACCTTGACCGGTGACGCATGCGCGTGCGAGGGTTGCCGCCGGGAGAACCCCGGGAACAGGAAAGAAGGTTGGGAATGATCGACAGGCGGAGCTTCGGCAAGGTTTTCGGTGCGGGCGCGGCCGCGGCGTCACTCGCGGGGCTGTCGGGCCTCGCGTCGCAGCCCGCCTCGGCGGCGACACCGCACGGGCCGCGGCCGGGCACCGGGGGACCCGCATCCGTCCGGGGGACGTACACCTCCCTCGGCGCCCTCAAGCAGGTCGACGCCGGCGTCCTGAACATCGGTTACGCCGAGTCCGGCCCCGCCGAGGGCCCCGTGGTGATACTCCTGCACGGCTGGCCGTACGACATCCACAGCTACGTCGACGTCGCACCCCTGCTGGCGGCGGAGGGCTACCGCGTCATCGTCCCGCACCTGCGCGGCCACGGCACGACGCGCTTCCGCTCCCCCAGGGCCTTCCGCAACGCCCAGCAGTCGGTGGTCGCGCTCGACGTCATCGCCCTGATGAACGCCCTGCGGATCGAGAAGGCGGTCCTCGCCGGCTACGACTGGGGCTCGCGGACCGCCGACATCATCGCCGCGGTCTGGCCGGAGCGCTGCAAGGCCCTGGTCTCCGTCACCGGTTACCTGATCACCAACCGCGAGGCGAACAAGCAGCCGCTGCCGCCCAAGGCGGAGTGGGCGTGGTGGTACCAGTACTACTTCTCGACCGAGCGCGGACGGCTCGGCCTGGAGGAGAACCGGCACGACCTCGCCCGGCTGGTCTGGCAGTTCAACTCCCCCACGTGGGAGTTCGACGACGCCACGTTCCGCCGCACCGCGGCGTCCTTCGAGAACCCGGATTACGTGGCCATCGTGCTCCACAACTACCGCTGGCGGCTGGGCCTCGAGAAGGGCGATCCGCGCTACGACCGCCTGGAGCGGCGCCTCGCCGCAGGCCCGATGATCGGGGTGCCCACCATCACCCTCGACGGCGAGGCCGACCCGTTCACCCCGGCCGGGGAGGGGGCCGCCTACCGCGCCAAGTTCTCGGGGAAGTACGCCCACCGCACGCTGAAGGGCATCGGGCACAACGTCCCCCAGGAAGCACCGGAGGCCTTCGCCGCGGCCGTCGTCGACGTCGACGCCTTCTGAAGAGCCGCGCCCACCGGCAGGGGGCGGGCGGCGGCGTGACCGCCCGTCACGGAGATCGGTTCGGGGCGGATCGGGAGCACGGCACCCTCGGAGCCGGGCGACCCGGTCCGCCCCTTTCCGCTCCCTCATCGGCCAGGACACCGCCGGCTGCATCCGGCTCGCGGGCGAGGCCGTACCCGGCGTAACCCTCCTCCGCGCGGCCGTTGGCGAGTCCCCCTCGGGTCCCGACAGCGGCACGGACACGGCCGTCGTCGGCACCCACCGCCCGCACCTCGCCGTCCCCCGCCAGGGTCCGCTGTCATCGGCGCCCACCCGTCGCGGTGGCGCGGTGCGCAGGCACGGCGTTCGCGGTGGCCTGGCAGGAACCCCCGGGAAGCAGGCCACCGCCCCCGGCCGCGGGGCGGACGAGGGCGGTAGGGCCGGCCGGCAGCCGTGCGATCAGCCGAAGGTGAAGGAGTAGGCGCTGAGTCCGGGCGAGAGCTTCAGCGTCAGGACGCCCTGCCGGGACGAACTCCCGGTCACCACACGGTGGATGCCGGGGGCGCCGGAGACGGTGAAGGTGCTGGTCCTCCCGTCCAGGGTCGCGGTGACGGTTCCCGTGCCGCCGACGTCGAGGTAGACGTCGCGGGCGAAGAAGTCCAGGGTGATCCCGGCGTTCCGCCCGCTGGTGATCGCCTCCTCGCCGGCGTCCCAGGCCCCGGTCAGGGCGGCCTGTCCCGGCAGGAGCGTCTCCGGGCGGCGGAACTCACCGGTCCCCGTGGCCACGGGTCCGTTCACCACCGCCGCGCTGCGGCCCGCCCCCAGCGGGATCTCCGGGGTCTGCCTCCCGTCGGTCGGGGTGTCGTCGGGTACGTCGGTGGGGGGCGGCAGCGCGGTGCCGGGGCGCGCGTCGGTGAGCAGCCGCCGGATCAGCGACTCGGTGCCGCCGTAACCGCCCTCGCCCACGGCGACGTGCCGGACCCTGCCCCGGGCGTCGATCAGGTACTGGGTGGGCCAGGCCTGGTTGCCGAAGTTGTCCCAGGTCGCATAGGAGTTGTCCAGGGCCACCGGGTAGTCGACGCCGAGCCGCCGGGCGCCCGCCGCGACGTTGCCGGGGACGCGCTCGAAGGCGTACTCGGGGGTGTGCACGCCGATCACCACGAGGCCGTCGGACCGGTAGTTCCCGTACCAGGCGTCGACGTGCTCGATGGCGCGCTGGCAGTTGATGCAGGAGTAGGCCCAGAAGTCGACGAGGACGACCTTGCCGGCCAGTGACTCCTTCGTCAGCGGTGCGTTCCCCGGGGTGTTGAGCCACTGCTGGATCCCCGAGATCTCCGGCGCCGCGCCGCAGTCCAGGAGGACGGAGGCCGGTTCCTCCGCGCAGGAGCGCAGCTCCCGTGAGCCGGACGGGCCGTGCCCACCGGGGAGCCCGGGGCCGGCGATCGCGTCGTTGATGCGCGAGGTGTAGTCGGGGACGGCACGCTGCACGACGTCGGTGAGGTTGAAGGTGAGGCCGAAGGCCAGGACGACGAAGGTCAGTCCGGCGGCGAACCGCACCCCCCGCTGCCGTTCGCGGAACGCGCGCACCCGCTCGCCGACCCTGCGGCCTGCGAGCGCGAAGAAGAGCAGCGGCACCGCCGTGCCGACGGCGAAGGCGACGGCGAGCACGACCGTCCCCGCGCCGATCCGGTGCGTGGCGCCGGCGACGGCGATCGCCGCCAGGACGGGCCCGGCGCAGGGCACGTAGACCGTGCCGAGAACGAGTCCCAGGAGGAAGCCGCCGCGTCCGCCACCGACCCGCCGCTGCCCGATACGTGCGAACGGGCGCTCCAGCAGGTCCTGCACCGCGGGGAACATCATGGCCACGCCGAGCAGGAGAAGCACCCCGAGTCCCACCCACCGCAGGATGTCCGGGGGCACCGGCAGGGCACCGAGCACGAGGGTGCCGAACAGCGTGATGAGGCTGAAGCTGACGACCAGCCCGGCCATCACCGCGTACGGCCGGCTCCTGCGCGCCGGTTCGGCCGCCTGCCCGGACGCCGGGACCCCTCCCGAGAGGAAGACCAGGGGCAGGACGGGGAGCACGCACGGGGAGACGGCGGTGACGAATCCGCCGACCAGTCCGATGAGCAGCAGCGTGAGCAAGACGACCTCCGGACGGAGCCCTCACGGACGGCCCCGGGGGGAACGGCGTCGTGCCGGGGCCCGTGGCCCCGGCACGACGCGGACGGACGGTGCCGCCGCGGGTGGGGCCGGGGCCCGTGGCCCCGGCACGACGCGGACGGACGGTGCCGCCGCGGGTGGGCGGCGGCGGGTACGGCGTCAGACGACGGTGGCCTCGACGGTCACCGGGATGGCGAGCGCCTTGGAGTAGGGGCAGATCTGGTGGGCGCCCGCACCGAGTTCGTCGGCGGTCTTCTGGTCCACGCCGCCGACCTCCAGGTGCAGCACGGCGCTCAGGCCGTAGTCGCCCTGTTCGTGCCGGTGGTGGAGGGTGACCTCGGCGACGACGGCCACGTCGGGCACGCGCACCTTGCGCTGCGCCGCGGTGATCTTCACCGCGCCCAGGAAGCACGAGGCCCATCCCGCGGCGAGCAACTGCTCGGGGTTGGTCGCCCCGCCGTTGCCGCCGAACTCCTCCGGGACGGCGAGGGTCAGGTCCAGGTGCCCGTCGCTGGACGCCGCCCGGCCTCCGTTGCGGCCCTCGCCGGTGGCGGTGACGACGGCGGTGTAGTGCGTCTCGGTCACGATCATGCCTCTCTCGCGCGTCCCGGGCCGGTCGCCCCAGCGGATCACCTGTCCGGGTGGTGCGACTGTCGCAGAACCTTTCATCACCTGTCAAACAGGTGACGCACTACGTCCCCTTGCCGCCCACCCCGCGACCCGTGAGGTGAATCACTTCCTTGACAGGTGACGAAATGGGGGACATCGTCAACGGGAACGACACCCTTCGGCGGAGGAGACGACGCGATGCCGCCCACGCAACACAAGACCCCCGATGCCGCCGCGGCGGCGCGCAGGGCCCGGTTCGGCAAGCTGCCGGAGCGCGTCCGGCCCGAACAGATGGTCCAGGAGAGCCCGGCCACGGCACCCGACCCGGCCCGGGACGTGTACACCGCCGACGACTGGCTCGTCCGCTACTGCCTGTGAACCCCACCGGCTCCGCCGGCCGAGCAACGGAGGTCTCCCCCGTGCGCATCCCCAAGCCGCTCCTGGCGGCATCCCTGACGGTGCTCGCGGCAGCCGTGAGCGTCGCCTGCTTCGCCCAGGTCGTCTGACCGCCCCGCCCCCATCGCCACCACGCCGGCCCGCCCCGACCACCGTCGGGAGCGGGCCGGCGCCGTCGCACCCGGGGTGCGGCCGGAGCCGGCGGCCACGCTTGACGCATGTGAGACGACCGGTCATATTGGTTCTTCGGTGCAGGCCCGCCCGTCGCTCCGGCGTGACGGGCGGGCCTGCACCGAAGAACCAATA
>NZ_JARAVO010000459.1:0-1940 GCF_033792805.1 Streptomyces sp. PA03-1a | reverse complement strand
GACGTTGTCGGTCCCGCCCCCTACCGTGGCCGCCATGTCCGAACCGTCCGACGCCCCGCAGTCCTTCACGACGTTGTGGACCAACGACCTCTGCCGCCGGCTGACGCGCGACGGCTACACCGGACGCCCGCTCCGCGTCCTGTTCGGCGGCCCGCACCAGTCCCTGCCCAGCTTCCGGCTCGCGGGCGTACGGCCCGGCGACCGCGTCTTCCCGCTGCGCGTCCACCGGACCAGGCTCCATGTGCTGGGCCGCCTGGAGGTGGCACGGATCATCCCGTACGAGGAGGCCGCGGACGAGCTGGCGAAGCTGCCCGACTGGTCGCCGCTGGAGGGCGGTTGCGTGTCCGAGGTACTGGTCGGCCCACCCGGCACCCCGCTCGACTTCGGCACCACCGTCCCCGGCGAGCTGCTGGAACGGCTCACCTACCGCTCGCGCCGCGCCGAACGCCGGCTGCGGTTCGTCGAGGACGGCCGTCTGATGCGGTCGGTCGGCCTCCAGGGCGTCTACCGGCTCGCGCCCGGGTCGGCCGCCGAACTCGACCGCCTCGTCGAGGCGGCCGCCGCACCCACCGCCGGTCCCGCCGAGGTGACCGTCAGCCCCGGATGACGCCCGCCGCCCGCGCCGCCGCCAGCCACTGCGGGAACTCCTCCATCAGCGCCGCGTACAGCTCGGCGTCCGACGCCGCCGCGGGCTCCTCCCCGGCGGCGTGGAAACCGGCGTTGTCCACCACCCGCTTGGCGGGCACCGGGAGTTCGTCCAGCTTGCGCAGGAAGTCGAAGTCCTTGCCCTCCGGATCCCCGAAGCCGACGAACTGCCAGAAGAGCGGCAACCCGGCCGCGGAGCACAGCAGCCGCTCGGCGGCCGTGCGTGAGGAAGGACCGCCGTCCGTCTGGAAGATGACGAACGCGGGCTGCGTCGCGCCGGACGCCCGGTAGTGGTCGATCACCGCCTGCATCGCCAGGTGGTAGTTGGTGCGGCCCATGTGGCCGTAGCTGTCGTGGAGCGCGTTGATCCGCCCCTCGTAGCCGTCGAGGCCGATCTCGGCGACGCCGTCCACCTCGGTGGAGAAGAAGACCACCGGCACGACCCCGTCGTCGTCGAGGTTCGCCGCGAGCCCCAGGGCCTGCTCGGCCAGCCGCTGCACCGTGCCGTCCCGGTAGTGCCGCCGCATGCTGCCGGACCGGTCCAGCACCAGGTACACCGCGGCCCGTTCCCCCGCGACCCCGGACTTCTCCAGCGACACCCGGGCACCCTTGTACAGGCTCACCAGCCCGGGCGCCGCCGCCTGCACCTTCTCCAGACCGATGGCCATTGCGCCCCGCCCCCTCACGCTCGCGCTTCCTCTTCCGCCCCGATCGTGCCACCTCCACCCGCCCGGGGTCACCGGTCAGGTGACGCTCCACAGCCGCCGGTAGAAGGCGGTCCGCTCCGGATCGGGGGCGATGCCGTACGCGTCCAGGAGCGCGTCCTCCCAGCCGGGGCCGTAGTTCCACTCGGTGCTCCAGGTGGCGACGGCCAGGTCGGCCCAGCGGTCGGCCAGCCCGAGGGCGCCCATGTCGACGTGGCCCGACCAGGTCCCGTCTTCCCCGAGCAGCGTGTTGGGCGCGCAGGGGTCGCCGTGGCACACCACGAGCCGCTCGACGGTCGGCGCCGGCGGCAGGTCCCCCGGCACGTCCCTGCCCGACCGCCGGGCGCGTTCCAGGCGGGTGCCGACGGACCAGTCGTACGGGCAGCGGTCCACGGGCAGCCGCTCGTGCAACGCGCGCAGCCCGGCTCCCAGCGCACGCACCGCGGTGCCGGGATCCGCCGTCCAGCGCGGGCTGACGGCACTCTCCCCGGGCAGCCCGCGCGTCACCAGCCAGGCCCCGTCCCCGTCCGCCCCGTGCTCCAGGACGGGCGGCACGGGTGTGAAGCGGCCCGCCCACTCCAGGCGCTCCGC
>NZ_JARAVO010000458.1:0-1956 GCF_033792805.1 Streptomyces sp. PA03-1a | reverse complement strand
TGTCGGGTCTCGGTTGAGGCTTGACGTTTTGGCGTCGGGTGACGCTTGACGTTTGGGCTAGACGATTTTTCGTTTGTTGTACTCCCCGGATTTGCGGACGACTACTCCTTTGGTGGTGGTGCGGGGGACGGTGGTGATCAGGTCGTTGCCGTGGAAGACCTGGATGACGGTGTCGTCGAGGTGGGCGGTGACGACCTGGCGGGCCCAGGTGCGGCCGACTTGGACGCGTTGGCCTGCGATGACGAAGCCGCCGTTGCTGGAGACGATCCGTTCGGCGGTCTGCGGTGCCGGCGGTGGGACGGTCGGTGGGGGGCCTGCGGGCCGGGCTCCGCGCAGTCGACCGCAAGCCGTCGCTGGCAGGGGGCAGGGCAGTGCGGCCAGCAGGGTCCGGTGCTCGTTCAGGACCTGCATGACGGTGCCGTCGAGCCGGAGGGTGACGCGTTGTCCGGCGAAGGCCCAGCCGATGTTGACCTTGTCGCCGCCCAGGCCGACGTAGCCGACCGGGTTGACGGTGCGGTCCACCTCCACTGCTGCAGTGGTGGCCGGGCCCGGATCCTGCGTCCATGGGCCGGCGGGCCGGGCATCGCCGCAGGCCAGCAAGGTCCGCAGGTCCCGGCCGGACAACTTGGTGGGCAGGGTCTTGTGCCGGGTGCCGTCGATCAGGACGTGCAGCCGGCTCACGTCGATCCGCAAGGTCACCGCGGTGCCCGCAAGCGCCGGGCCGAACCAGATCTGCTGACCGCACAAACCCAGGTTGCCCGACCGGGGCACGACCCGGTCGACTTCGACGGCACCGACCTCGCCCTCGGCAAGGGGCCATGACCGCGACTCCGGAGGCGGCCCGGAACGCTGCTTCGGCACCACCGCGGACGGTTCGCCGGGCGTCGCTTCCAGGCTGGGTGGCAGCTTCACCGGCAGCGCGGCAGGCTCCGCCCTGGTGAACCGGCTGACTGGTGGCTGCATGTCCAGGGACTGATGCGGACGGGCGGTGTTGTAGTCGACCAGCCATGCGTCGATCGCCGCCTGCGCGGCGGCAACATCGGTGAACCGGTCGCAGTCGTCGAGGAGTTCACGCCGCAGGGTCTGATGGAACCGCTCGATCTTCCCGGTGGTTGTCGGTGACTTCGGTTTGGTCAGGCGGTGCTTGATCCCGTTCTCCCGGCAGATCCGGTCGAATAACACCTCGCCTGGCTTGCCCGAGCCGAACCGGGCCGTGAACTGCTTGCCGTTGTCGGTCAGCACCTCCTCCGGGACCCCGAACCGCAGCAGGGCCTCCCCGAAGGCCAGGCAGACTGCTCGCCCGGTCGCCCGCGGCACGACTTTCGCGATCACCACGAACCGCGAGTGGTCATCGATGCCGGTGACCACCTTGCACTCCGCCCCGCCGGCCAGCAGGACACCGCCGACGATGTCCAGCTGCCACAGCTCCATCGCCACCGACCGCTCCCACCTGCGGTAATCCGACCTCTGGCGCTTCCGCAACCCGGGTTCGACCAGGCCGTTTCGGACCAGCACCCGATAGACCGTCGCCCGCGACGGCACCGGTGTGATCCGTTTGCGTTCCAGTTCGTGCACCAGCCGGCGCGGGCCCCAGCCCGGATGCGCCCGCCGCAGGTCACACACCAACGCTTCCACCGCGGACGGGATCCGGTGCGGACACGACGCCGGACGGTGCGATCGATCCGCCAACCCCGAAAGGCCGGTCTGCTCGTACTTGCGCACCCAGGCATGCACTGACTGCCGCGAGACCCCATAACGGGCCGCGACCTCGACCACTGGGGCGCCCGCAGCCACCTCCATGACTGCGTGATACCGCTGCTCGACCACGCTCAACTCCACCAGCACGGCCCCGGCCCTCCCCGCACGCGCGAATCAGACGCACACAGCCAAACCGAGGCAAGCGGTGTCAAGCATCAGGTGAAGCCACACTGTCAACCATCAACCGAGACAGGACAG
>NZ_JARAVO010000457.1:0-2042 GCF_033792805.1 Streptomyces sp. PA03-1a | reverse complement strand
GGTGCAGGGCGAAGGGGCGGCGTCCGGGACCGGGTCGGCGTCGGGGGCCGGGAGGTGGGCCTCCATGAGCATGGGGACGCGGCCCATGGCCGACAGGGCCGCGTCGGCGCCGTCGGCGGCGCGGTGGGACAGGCCGCGGCCGCGGACGGGTTCGGCGTCGGCGCGGGCGACCGCCTGGTCCCAGGCGAGCGCGGCCGCGCGGGCGTCCAGCAGGGCCGCGCGCACGGCCTCGCGCCGTCCCCGGGCGGGGGCGGCGTGGGCCTCCATCGCGGCGGCAGCGTACCGCCCGGTGGCCTTGATGCGGTCGGCCAGCCGGTTCCGCAGCCGGGGGGTCTCCCAGGCCGGGAAGAGCGCGTACGCGGCCGTCGCCAGCATCCCGCCGAGGAGCGTGAGGAGCACGCGGTCGGGCACCGTCTGCGTCCAGCTGGAGCCGGCCATGCCGAGCAGGAAGACCACGTACGCCGACGCGGCCACCTGGGAGACCAGGTAGCCGGTGCGCAGGAGGCCGTACATCAGGGCGACCGACACCACCGCCAGCACGGCGCAGGGGTAGGGCCCCGGGGCGAAGGACTGCATCACGGCGGTCGCCACGGTGACGCCCGCCAGGGTGCCGATGAAGCGGGCCACGCTGCGGCCGTACGTCTGGGAGAAGTCGGGCCGCATCACCAGCACCGAGGTCAGGGGCGCCCAGTAGCCGTGCCCGAGCGGCAGGGCCACGCCCAGGGCGTAGCCCGCGGGGGTGACGGCGGCCAGCCGGACGGCGTGCCGGAAGACGGGCGAGTCGAAACGGGCCTCCCGCCGTACGGTGCGCGTGGCGAGCGGCAGGAGTTCGGCCACGCTGGGACGACGCAGGTGGGCGGTGTCGCTGCTCACCGAGCCGCCGCGGCCGGTGGCGGAGGAGACCGCCTCGCTGAGCAGCGCGACGAGCCGCAGCGCGGTGCGCCGGGCGGGCCCGGTCAGCCGCTCCTCCGGTACGGGCTCGACGAGCACCACGGAGTCCGCCTCCGGCGGTACGCGCACCGGCTGGGCCTCCCGTACCGCGCGCGCCACCGCGTCCAGCACGGAGGCCGCCGCGGCCAGCAGCTCGCGGGCCCGGTCGCGCTCCGGACCCTCGGCGGCGGCGCCGACCGCGGGATCGGCGAGCGAGGCCAGCACGGGACGGATGCGCTCGGCCAGCACCCGCTTGCCGCGCAGCGCGGCCGGGCGCCGCCGCGCCTGCCGGTCGGTGATGACGGCGGCGTTGCGCGCGGTCATCAGCGGCTGGGGGTCGAACGGCGCCACCGGGTCGTGCCGCAGCCGGCGTGCGTAGTCCGCCTCCGCCGCGAAGGCGTCGGCCAGCGCGTCGCGCTGCCGGCCCCAGCGGCGCACCGGGAACAGCACGATCAGCCCCGCCTGCACGACCCCGCCCGCCGCGATGACCAGCGCGTGGCCGAAGGCGCCCAGCACGGAGGTCGGCAGGGTGATCACGACCAGCATGACGGCGACGGTGAGGGACGAGACGATGCCCGCGGTGGGCCCCAGCGCCCAGGCCATGCCCGCCAGGAACGCCCAGACCGCCAGCAGCACCACGAACACCCACCAGTGCGCCCCCGCCAGGTAGCCCAGGAAGGTGCTGACGGCGAGGCCGGTACCGGCGACCAGCGCCAGCACCGGCCGGGGCCGCCAGCTGCGCTGGAAGGTGGCCATGCCGGAGGCGAAGGCGCCGAAGGCCGAGGAAGCGGCCACCGAGGGGCCGGCCAGCCACAGCGAGAGGCCGATGACGATGGCGACGCCCGCGGCGGCGCGCAGCGCGACGAGCGGTTCCAGCCCGGCGCGCTCGATCCGCAGCCCTTCGCGGGCACTGCGGCGCAGGGCGCGCAACCAGGTCATGAGGCTGAGGATAGGACGGGTAGGACGAGGAGGGCCGGGTAAGCGCAGCGCAAGATCCGTTCCGGCGAGTCCCAGGAGGCAGACCGCCATGACCGCCCCAGCACGACGGGCCACCGTGCCGCCCGTGCCGCCCGCCCCGAGCCCGGTGCCGCCCTTCCCGCCCGACCCCGTAC
>NZ_JARAVO010000456.1:0-2104 GCF_033792805.1 Streptomyces sp. PA03-1a | reverse complement strand
GTGTCGCCCTGCCGGAGCACCCCGCCGATCGCGCCCGCACCCGGCTCGCCCGGTGCGGGCGCGATCGGCGGGGTGCTCCGGCAGGGCGACACCGGACCGGCCGTCAGCGAGCTCCAGGCCCGGCTGCTGCGGATCCCGGACGTCTACGCGGACGGTGCCGTCGACGGCCGCTTCGACGGGCGCCTCGCCGCGGCCGTCGCCCGTTTCCAGGTCTGGTACGGCGTCCGCGGCGACGAGAGCGGTGAGTACGGCGACGCCACGCGCCGCGACCTGGAGTCCCGTACGTCGCTCGCCTCGGGCTGAAGGCGCCGCCGGGCGGGCCCGCCTGGCGGCGCCTTCGCGACAGGTGAGGCGGCCGAACGCCTTATAGATTGGTTGCGTGGCCCTGCCGGACACGGGGGACGACGAGCACGCCGTGGCGACACCGCAGATCGACTACGCGGCGCTGTTCGCGGCGACCCCGAGCCCGTACCTGGTACTGGACGCGGCGCTGGTGATCGTGGGCGTCAACCAGGCGTACCTGGCGGCGACCAAACGCACCCGGGACGACCTGATCGGCCAGTACATCTTCGACGCGTTCCCCGACAACCCGGACGACCCGCTGGCCGACGGGGTGCGCAACCTCAGCGCCTCCCTGCAGCGGGCCCTGACCTGCCGCGAGCCCGACACGATGGCGCTGCAGAAGTACGACATCCCGGTGATGGACGATCCCGGGAGGTTCGAGGAGCGCTGGTGGAGCCCGATCAACACCCCTGTCCTCGGGCCGGACGGCACCGTCGCATGGATCATCCACCGGGTGGAGGACGTGACCTCGTTCGTCCAGGCCCGCCGCCACCGGCACGGGCTGCAGGGCTCGGAGCTGAGCGAGCGGGAGCAGGCGATGGAGGCCGAGCTGTACGCGCGGGCCCGGGAGCTGCAGCGCCTCAACGACCAGCTGCGCGAGGCCCACGCCCGCGAACGGCAGGTCGCCCTCACGTTGCAGGAGGCCATGCTCCACTCGCCGGACCTGCACCAGCACGAGGATATCGCGGTGCGCTACCTGCCGGCCGCGGGCTCGCTCAACGTGTGCGGCGACTGGTACGACGTGGTCAACCTCTCGCCGAACCGCTACGCGGTGGCGGTCGGCGACGTCGTGGGCCACGGCCTGGAGGCCGCCAGCGTCATGGGGATGCTGCGTAGCGCGCTGAGCGCGGCCATGCGCACCGTCGACGGTCCCGCCAAGGCCCTGGAGGTCGTCGGCCTCTACGCCCGCTGCGTCGAAGGTGCCGTGGCCACCACCGCCGTCAGCGCGCTGATCGACAAGGAGCGGCGCACGATCAGCTACAGCAGCGCCGGGCATCCGCCGCCCGTGCTGCTCCACGGCGACGGCACCTGCGAACTGCTGGACCAGGCCACCGACCCGCCCCTGGGTGCCCGCCCCGCCCACGTCGCCCGGCCGCAGGCGGCCTTGACGTACCGCCCGGGGGACACGCTGGTGCTCTACACCGACGGCCTGATCGAGCGCCGCAGGGAGGACATCTACACGGGCCTGGCCCGGCTGACCTCCGCGCTCGCCGATACCCCCGGGCTCGGCGCCGAGCGGCTCGCGGACGCCCTGCTGGCCCGGCTCGGCGTCACCGGAGGCGCGGCCGACGACATCGCGCTGGTCACCGTGCGCCTGTGAGGCGCGGGCGGGGCAGGACCGCGCGGTGGCCGGGCGGTCCTGCCCCGCCTACCGTGATCTGAAGGGGTCCGGCGTGTCGTGGACCTGAGGAACGAGGAGGCCGCGGGTGCCCGGTCGCGGTGCGCGGGAGTGGCTGCGGGCCCGTGATTCGGGCCTCCGCGCGGTGCGCCGTTCGGTGCGGGTGACCCTCGTGGCGTGCCTGAGCTTCTACGTCGCGCGCTACGGCTTCGGCCAGCCGGTCGTCGCGATCTACGCCCTCTTCGGCGCCGTGGCCTCCGGTGGCCTGTCCTACGTGCCCGGTACGCCGGTCGAGCGCGCCCGCACGCTGATGGCCGCGCTGCCGGTGGCCGCGCTGCTCATCACCCTGGGCACGGCACTGGCCGTCAGCGACTGGACGGCGGCGCTGGGGATGCTCGGGGTCGGGTTCGCGGTGTCGTACGC
>NZ_JARAVO010000455.1:0-2107 GCF_033792805.1 Streptomyces sp. PA03-1a | reverse complement strand
CACCCGAGCCGCCACCGGCGTGGTCCGCAAGCTCGGGCCGCCGCGCGGGATGTCGCCGGACCAGGTGGGCACCAGCTCCGTCGCCCCGAGCTTGCGGACCACGCCGGTGGCGGCTCGGGTGACCGGGGTGGGCAGCGCGTGGGCGGTGTTGAGGGCGGCACGCACTCCGGTGATGGCACTCCCCCAGTGCCGGGCGGTGGTGTTGCCGAGGCGCTGGGCGGTGGGGCTGTGGCGCTGCGCGCGCAGGCGCTTCATGACCGCGCCGGTGTCGATGGTGACGGGACAGGCGGTGACGCACAGGCTGTCGGCCGCGCAACTGTCGACGGCCGCGTACACGTAGTCCGCCTCCAGGGCGCGGCGGCGCTCCTCGTCGCCGGCGGCGGTGGCCAGGGCGATCTCACGCTGCAGGGCGATGCGTTGCCGGGGCGTGGTGGTGACGTCGGCGGTCGGGCAGACCGGCTCGCAGTAGCCGCACTCCACGCACGCGTCGACGGCCGGGTCGACCGCGGGCACGCTCTTCAGGTCGCGCAGGTGCGCGGCCGGGTCGTCGGTCAGCAGGACGCCGGGGTTGAGGACGTCGTGGGGGTCGCAGAGCCGCTTCAGCTCGCGCATGACCTCGTACAGCTCGTCGCCGTACTGGCGGTGGACGAAGGGGGCCATGGCGCGGCCGGTGCCGTGCTCGGCCTTGAGGGTGCCACCGGCGTCCAGGACGAGGTCGACCATCGCGTCGGTGAAGCGGGCGTAGCGCTCGGTCTCGGCGCGGGTGTCGAAGTCCTGGGTGAGCATGAAGTGCAGGTTGCCGTCGCGGGCGTGGCCGAAGATGACCGCGTCCTGGTAGCCGTACCGGTCGAACAGGCCGATCAGGCCCTCGCAGGTGCCGGTCAGCCGTTCCATGGGGACGGCGATGTCCTCCAGGAGCGCGGTCGTCCCGGCCGGCCGTGCCCCGGCGACGGCCGTGTACAGGCCCTTGCGCAGGTGCCAGAGCCGGCCGCGGACGGCCCCGTCGCGGGTGAGCGCGGAGCCGGTGACCGCGGGCAGCCGGTCCAGGACCGGCCGGGCGGCGGCCACGGTCGCGTCGAGCGCTTCGGCGCTGTCCTCGGCGAACTCCACCAGCAGGGCGGCGTGGCGTTCCACCCGCAGCCCGCGCAGTTCCTCGACGGGGTCGGCGGCCTGCTGAGCGACGCGCAGGGAGGCGGCGTCGAGGAGTTCGGCGGTGCGGGCGCCGGCGGCCAGCAGCGCCGGGAGGGCGTCGGTCGCCTCGGCCAGGCCCGGCAGGATCAGCAGGCCGGTGGCGGTGTGCGGCAGCAGGGGGACGGTGTGGAAGACGGCCTCGCCGACGAAGCCGAGGGTGCCCTCGCTGCCGATCATCAGGTGGGCGAGGATGTCGGCGGGGTCGGTGTGGTCGAGGAACGAGTTGAGCCCGTACCCCATGGTGTTCTTCATCGCGAACAGCCGCTCGATGGTGGCGCGGGAGGCGGCCGAGCCGCGGACCCGGTCGCGCAGCCGCAGCAGCCCGGCGTGGAGGCCGGGCTCGTGGGCGCGCAGTGCGGCGTCCGCGTCGGGGGCGGCGGTGTCGACGACGGTGCCGGACGGCAGCACGAACTGCAGCGACTCCATGGTGCGGTAGGCGTTGTCCTGGGTGCCGCAGTTCATGCCGCTGGAGTTGTTGGCGACGAGCCCGCCGATGGTGCAGGCGCTCTCGCTGGCCGGGTCGGGGCCGAGCCGGCGGCCGTACCGGGCGAGCCGTGCGTTGGCCTGGCGCACGGTGAGTCCCGGCTGCAGGCGGATGCGCAGGCCCTCGTCGAGGACCTCGGCGGAGCGCCAGTGCGTGCGGACGTCCACCAGGACGCCGTCGCCCCCGGCCTGCCCCGCCAGGCTCGTGCCGCCGGAGCGCAGCGTGAGCGGGATCCCGGCCCTGCGCGCCCCGCCCATGAGCGCGCCGACCTCGGCGGTGGAGGCGGCGCGCACCACGGCCTGCGGGGTGAAGAGGTACGGCGAGGCGTCGTGGGCGGCAGCGACCCTGCGGGGCACGTCGGTGGAGACCCGGGAGGGGTCGGCCACGCACGCCGTCAGCCACGCGGCCGGGCCGGGGTCGGCGGTGCGGGAC
>NZ_JARAVO010000454.1:0-2131 GCF_033792805.1 Streptomyces sp. PA03-1a | reverse complement strand
GTCACCGGGGTGAGCTGGGTAGCCAGGGCGGGCTGGAAGGGTGCGGTTCGGGCACGTCGGGGGTGTTCTCGGCGTGCCGGTTGCAGGCGTTGACGGCCTGGCGCAGCGTGGTGTGGGGGGTGCGGATGCGGGCCCATCCGCCGGTGGAGTCGCCCGTGACGGCGATGCCGGGGGTGTCGGGGCGGATTTGGATGGCGGCGAGGACGGCGTCGGGGGCGATGTCGCCGAAAGCCATGTTCGCCGAGGGTTCGTCGTTCACGCGATGGGCGGTGCGGCCGGTGAGCTGAGCGCGGAGCATGGTGATGGCCTTGCCGAGTTCCGAGCCGAAGCGCTGCCCGCAGATCTCCAGGTAGATGCCAGCGGCCCGGCCGAGCTGCGCGAGGCGAGCGAGCGCGGTGACGATGCGGTCGCGGCGCTTCTCCTCGTCCTTGGTGGTGAACAGAGCGAGTTCAGCGACCTCATCGACCAGGACCACGACCGGAACCGGCCGCAGGTGGTCGGGCAGGTCCCAGATGTCGGCAGCCATCTCCGCATCCGGCACGTCGGCGGTGATCCGCTGCTCGGCGCGGATGAGCTGGTAGACGGCCTCCATACGGTCGATGAGGGCGTCGAGGAGATCGGCGGCAGCATCGGGGTTGTCGGCCAGCGCGGAGAACCGGCGGGCCAGCGGAAACAGCTCCACACCCTGCTTGCAGTCGATACCCACCAGGGCGACATCCTGCGCGGCCAGTTCGGCGACCAGGTTCCTTTGGTACACCGACTTCCCCGACTTCGTGGCGCCCAGGGTCAGGGCGTGCGGGACGGTGCGGTAGTCGCGGTAGTGCACGGCACCGTCCTCGCGCAGGGCTACCGGGACCCGCATCGGGGTGCGGTCGATCTTCGCGGGCATCTGCACACGCTTGAGGACGTCGTATCCGGTCATCCGCAGCTCAACCACACCCGAGCGCAACTCGCGCGAGGTCACCCCGTACATGCTGAACGAGTGCCGCAGCCGGTCGCACGAGGCGGCGACGTCGAAGGCGTCCTGCCCCGGCCGCAGACCTAACCGCACCACCAGGCCCGTGCGGGTGGGACGCAGCCGCAGGATGTGCGGAGCCCGCGGACCGGGGGCTGGACGGTTGGCGGCCCGGGCCAGGGCCATGCGCCAACGGGGCGACGGCACGGTCAGACCGCACGCCTCCATCACCGAGCCATAGCGAACCAGACCCGCAGCATCGCGAGGGTGACCCCGAAGCGCTGCACTCGGTATCCGTGGCCGGAGCCGTAGTGCGCGAGGACGGCCGGCTCCTGGCGATCCGCCGCGCTGACAACGGCACTTGGGAGCTCCCCGGTGGTGTCCTGGAACTGGCCGAGGCACCCGAGGAAGGCGTGAGGCGCGAGGTCTGGGAAGAGACCGGCATCCACGTCGAGGTGGACCAGCTCACCGGGGTCTACAAGAACACCACCCGCGGCATCGTGGCCCTGGTCTTCCGTTGCAAGCCCTCCGGCGGCGCCGAGCGCACCTCGGACGAATCCACGGCCGTCGACTGGCTCACGCCCGACGAGGTCGCAGGGTGCATGTCTGAGGTCTTCGCGGTCCGGCTTCTCGATGCACTGGACGGCAATGGGCCCCATGTCCGGAGTCACGACGGACGGCACCTGGCCGTCAACTCCCGCTAGAGACTTCCCTCATGACGACCTCGATTGCTCTCTGGTTCGAGCACCTGGCAGGGAAGCACTGGCATAACGATCTTCGACTGCACATCGGAGGTCACCGTCACACCTGCGACTCGTACTACCTGACTCTGGAGTCGCGGCACCTCGGCGCGAATCTGACACGCCTGCTGGAGCAGTGGATAGAGCAGGTCAACGAGCTAAGGGACGCAGGCGGCACGGCCTACCTGCCCTATGACTTCTCAGACCAGTGCACAGCATGGCTGCGCGTCTCTTCCACGGACGGAGATACCGCAGTGGTCCAGGCTGGCTGGAGCCTCATCGAGGCATGGGGCATCGAGACCTCGGACTACCGCGCAACAGCGCCAGACATCACGGACGGGTCTGCTGCAGGTTTGGGTGACAGGTTCGGTCACGCGGCCTGGACGGCCGGTGGGGTCATGACGGTCTCGAATTCGACGGGGGTCAGGCGGCCGAG
>NZ_JARAVO010000453.1:0-2174 GCF_033792805.1 Streptomyces sp. PA03-1a | reverse complement strand
GCCCGACCCGCACCCCGAACATCCGGGCCACCTCGGGGGAGAACGCCGCCGCCCGCATCCGCAGCCCCACCGGGGTGACCCGGAAGAGCAGCACGAGCAACGCCATCACCACGAGCACGGCCCCGATGACGAACAGGTCCGAGGGCGACAGCAGCAGCCTCGCACCGCCCACCGTGAAGCCCTTGATGCCGAGCAGCGGCGGGAAGGAGCGCGGCGAGCCGCCCCACACCATCCCGGCCACCGCCTGCAGGAACAGCAGGAGTCCGAGCGTGACGATGACCGCGTTCATCGGCGGCCCGTTCTCGACCGGCCGGACCAGCACCCGTTCCACGACCGCCCCCAGGACGAACCCCGAGGCGAGGGCGGCCAGCAGGCCGAGCCAGTACGAACCGGTCGCGTGGATCACGCCGAGGGCGACGAAGGTCGTGATCATCAGCATGCCGCCCTGGGCGAAGTTGACGATCCGGGTCGCCCGCCAGATGAGCACCAGGGCCAGCGCGACCGCCGCGTAGACGATGCCGCTGCTCACCCCGCCCAGTGTCAGATTGATGAAGTACATTCAGAACCCCAGGTAGGCGTGGCGGAGGTCTTCCGCAGTGGCGAGGCGCGCGGCCGCGTCGGCCGCGACCACCCGCCCCAGGTTCAGCACGACGCCGTGGTCCGCGACGGACAGGGCGCTGCGCGCGTTCTGCTCCACCAGGAGCACGGTGAGCCCCTGCCGCTCCCGCAGGTCCCGCAGGACGGCCAGGATCTGGGCGGTGACCCGGGGCGCGAGCCCCAGCGACGGTTCGTCGAGCAGCAACAGCCGCGGCCGGGTCATCAGCGCCCTGCCGATGGCGAGCATCTGCCGCTCGCCGCCGGAGAGGGTCTCCGCGGGCCGCGCGCGCCGCTCGGCCAGGGCGGGGAAGAGGGCGTAGACCTCCTCCAGGCCGGCGGACTGCAGCGCCCTGCGCTCGCGCCGGCCCCGCCACAGCCCGCCCAGCCGGAGGTTGTCGTGGACGGTCAGCTCGGTGATGACCCCGCGGCCCTCGGGTACGTGGGACAGGCCCAGCCGCACGACCTCTTCGACGGGCAGCCGGGAGATGTCGGTGCCGTCGAGCAGGACGCTGCCGGAGCGCGGCCGGACGAGTCCGTTGACCGTGCGCAGCAGCGTGGTCTTGCCGGCGCCGTTGGCCCCGAGCACGGCGGTGATGCTGCCCTGGTCCACGGTGAGGGACACCTCGTCCAGGGCCCGCACCATGCCGTAGGAGACGACGAGTTCGCGGACCTCAAGCACGGGAGGACTCCTCTCGGGACCCGGGTGCCCCCGGCGCGGCGGTGTCGGCAGGCGCCGCGGCCGCTCCCGCGGTGACCTCGTCGCCGAGGTACGCCTCCGTCACCAGCGGGTCGTCGCGCACCTCGTCCGGGGTGCCGTGGGCGATGACCTTGCCGAAGTCCAGGACGAGGACCCGGTCGCAGACCCTCATGACCAGGTCCATGTGGTGCTCGACGAGGATGACCGCCATCCGTTCGCGCAGTCCCGAGATGACCTCGCCCAGGTCGCGCATGCCGTCCTCGGACAGCCCCGAGGCCGGTTCGTCGAGCAGCAGCAGCCGCGGTTCACCGGCGAGCGCCCGGGCGAGCGCCACCTGCTTCTGCACCCCGTAGGGGAGTTCGCCGGGGAGCCGGCCGGCGGCGTCCTCCGCGCCGAGCTCGCGCAGGACGGCCAGCGAACGGTGGCGCAGCAGCCGCTCGTCGCGGTCCGAACGCGGCAGGCCCAGCAGCGCGGAGGTGAAGCCCGCCCGCGCGTGCCGGGTCGCCCCGACCATGACGTTCTCCAGCACGGTCAGCCGGGGGAACAGCCCCAGACCCTGCAGGGTCCTGGCGATGCCGAGCCGGGCCAGCTGGTGCGGCCGGGGCCAGGGCCGTGCCCGGTCCTGCCAGTGCAGCGTCCCGGCGGCCGGGGGTACGAAGCCGCACACCGCGTTGAACAGGGTCGTCTTTCCGGCCCCGTTGGGCCCGATGACGCCGAGCACTTCGCCCGGCCGGACCGACAGGGACACCGCATCGAGCGCGGACAGGCCTCCGAAGGAGACCTCGAGTCCGTCGATGCGCAGGAGGCTTTCCACCAGTCACCCTTCCTTGGGAGTTCGGCGGGGTGGTACGGGACGAGGGCCCTAAAAACATTTGAAAGC
>NZ_JARAVO010000452.1:0-2235 GCF_033792805.1 Streptomyces sp. PA03-1a | reverse complement strand
GTCGGGGGCGGGCGCCACGTGCTGCCAACGGGCTTCCTCGGCAAAGGCATTGACGTTGCCGGAGCGGGAGTCCATCATCCTCCGCATGCGGTGTCAACGATGACATGTGTCAACGTTGGCATTCTCCTGGCGAGATCCTTCGCCGAACGCAGCGCCATACGGCTTTCCCCGCTCACTGCTTCCCGTAGGAGTCGCAGATGTCCCGTAGAGCCCGTCCGGTCCTCGTCATCGGTGCCGCCGGCCTCGCCCTGTCACTGGCCGCGTGCGGTTCCGGTTCCGGCGGCGGCTCCCCGTCCGGGGGCAAGGTGAAGGTCGGCCTGATCACCAAGACCGACACCAATCCCTACTTCGTCAAGATGAAGCAGGGCGCAGAGCAGGCCGCCAAGAGCGAGAACGTCGAACTGACCACCGCGGCGGGCAAGTTCGACGGCGACAACGCCAGTCAGGTCACGGCGCTGGAGAACATGGTCGCCGCCGGCGTCAAGGGCGTGCTCATCACCCCCAATGACTCCAAGGCCATCGTCCCCGCGATCGCGAAGGCGCGTGCCAAGGGCGTGCTCGTCATCGCCCTGGACACCCCTCCGGAGCCGCAGGACGCCGCCGACGCGCTGTTCGCCACCGACAACGTGAAGGCAGGCGAGCTGATCGGCGCGTACGCCAAGGCCGCGATGGCCGGCAAGACGCCGAAGATCGCCACGCTGGACCTCGCCCCCGGCGTGTCGGTCGGCGTGCAGCGCCACGAGGGCTTCATCAAGGGGTTCGGGGTCGGTGCCTCCGACCCGTCGATCGTCTGCTCCCAGGACACCGGCGGCGACCAGGCCAAGGGCCAGACCGCCATGGAGACCTGCCTGCAGAAGGCACCCGACATCAACCTGGTCTACGCGATCAACGAGCCGGCGGCGCTCGGCGCGTACACCGCCATCAAGGCCAAGGGCCGCGAGAAGGACGTCACGATCGTCGCCATCGACGGCGGCTGCACCGGCGTGCAGGCGGTCAAGGACGGCAAGATCGCCGCGACCTCCCAGCAGTACCCCCTGAAGATGGCCGCCGACGGGGTCAAGGCGGTGGCGGCGTTCGCCAAGGACGGCAAGAAGACCAGCGGCTACACCGACACCGGCGTCACCCTGATCACCGACAAGGCGCAGACGGGCGCGGAGTCCAAGGACACCGGCTTCGGCCTGCAGAACTGCTGGGGCTGAGCCCGGTGACCGCATCCACCTCGCTCCCCGCCGTGGGCAGGGAACCGGCCGCGCTGCGCCGGTTCCTCACGGCGCCCGCCGCGGGACCGTTCGCGGCCCTCGTCCTCGCCTCGGTGTTCTTCTCCCTGGCCACCGACCAGTTCCTCTCCGGCGGCAACTTCTCGCTGATCCTCCAGCAGGTCATGGTGGTCGGCACGCTCGCCATCGGCCAGACGCTGATCATCCTTACCGCCGGCATCGACCTGTCGTGCGGGGCGGTCATGGCCTTCGGCGGCATCCTCATCGCCAAACTCGCCGTCCAGGGGCCGCTGCCGCCGCTGCTCGCCATCGCCCTCGGCATCCTGGTCTGCGGAGCGTTCGGGCTGGTCAACGGGCTGCTGGTGCGGACGGTTCCGCTGCCCCCGTTCATCGTGACCCTGGGCATGCTCAACGTCGCCTTCGCCCTCACCCACATCTACTCCGACGAACAGACCGTCACCGGCCTCCCGGAACCGCTCACCGCGCTGGGCCGCACCTTCCCGCTCGGCAGGACCGACGTCACCTACGGGTCGCTGGTCACGATCGCCCTCTTCCTGGGCTTCGCCTACGCGCTGAGCAGCACCGCCTGGGGCCGCCACGTCTACGCCCTCGGCAACAGCGCGGAGAGCGCACGGCTCAGCGGCATCCGGGTCTCCCGGCTCACCGTCGGCGTCTACACGGTGGCCGGACTGGTCTACGGCATCGCCGCCCTGCTGCTGGTGTCGCGGACCGGGGTCGGCGACCCCCAGGCGGGGCAGACCGACAACCTCGACAGCATCACCGCCGTCGTCCTCGGCGGCACGAGCCTGTTCGGCGGCCGCGGCACCGTCCTCGGCACGTTCGTCGGTGTGCTCATCGTCGGCGTCTTCCGCAACGGCCTGCAGCTGATGGGCGTCTCCTCCGTGTACCAGACGCTGGTCACCGGCGTGCTGGTGATCCTCGCGGTGACCGTCGACCAGCTCTCGCGAAAGGGGACCCGATGACCGGCTCCGGCCCCCAGGACCCGGCCCCCCAGGAC
>NZ_JARAVO010000451.1:0-2327 GCF_033792805.1 Streptomyces sp. PA03-1a | reverse complement strand
CCCGTCCACGCTCGTCGCCCCGCCACCCGGGACGCCGTCGGCGGGGGAGGGCACGGCCACCACGGGCGCCCCGCGGGCCACCACGCGTGCCGCCGCGAGGATGTCCACCCGGTCACCGGGCCGCACCAGCCCGGCCGCCGCAACGTCCGCGATGCGTACCGGCGCCCGCACCATGTCCCGCGCCGCCGCGGCGGGCGCCGGAGGGGGGACCTCCCGCCCGGCCCGGCCGTGCTGCGGATCCGTGCGGGGCGCCGCGGCGGCCAGCGCGGCCGCGGTCATCGCCAGGCCCGCGGCCATCATCCGCCGCCGGCGGCGCAGCGCGCGCCGCAACCGGTGCCGCCCGCCACCCGCCCTGATCGGTGCGAACACCGGAACCGCGCACGTGGCGGGCGCGCCCGCCCCCGCCCCCGCCGGCGGCTCCGGCACCTCGCCGCCGTCCGTCCACAGCGCGCAGCCACCGCTGTCCACCATCTCGACCACCCCCGTCATAGGGCCCTCGTCCACCGGCGCATCCGGCCTGGCAGGACCACCATGACGCATCGCGGCGCGGCCCCTCGGCGGCCTGTGGAGTACCGACCGGTTGTGGATAACTCGGTCACCCGTTCGAGGGGATGGGCCGGGCGGGTCTGGCGGGGCGGCGCCCGCGGTGGTGTGCTTGCTGGTAACGAACCGAAGCGTCCGAGCCCGAGAGCGGGAGGTGGTCGACGTGCCCAGGCAGTCATTGCGCGACGGCCCGTCCGAGAGGTCGAGAGCCCATCCGGGGGACGTCAGCCGTCGCGTCGCGCAGCGGCGGGAACAACTGGGGCTCAGCCGCGAGGAAGTGGCCGCCAAGGCCGGTATGACGCCGAGCTACGTGCGGTACGTGGAGGAGCAGTGCCATCACACCATCGGGACCAACGCCCTGCTCCGGCTCGCGGGGGCGCTGCGGACCACCGCCAGCCACCTCTTGGGGGGCGACGCCGAGCACGTCCCCGGGGAGACGGAGGCCGCGGGCCCGCCGGTGATGGAGGAACTGCTGTCGCAGGAGTGCTGGACCCGGCTGTCCGGCCATGACGTCGGCAGGATCGCGCTCACCACCGGCGGCGGCCACCCCGCGGTCGTCCCGGTGAACTACGCGGTCGTCGACGGGGCGATCGTCTACCGCACGGCCGCGGGCGCACCCCCGTCCCTCGCCCAGGGCAGCGAGGTCGCCTTCGAGGTCGATCAGCTCGACGCCTGCCTCAGCGCGGGATGGAGCGTGCTCGTCCTCGGGGTCGCCGAGCACGTCGTCGATCCTGAGGATGCTCGCGTCCTGGAGGCCCACCCCGGCCCGTGGTCCGGGGGTGAGGACGATCTGTGGATACGCATCGTCCCCACCCACATCACGGGCAGCCTCATACGCACCGTGTAGCGCGCGGAGAGACCTTCGCGGCCCGCCTGCCCAGGGGATCCGGGGTCAAGGGTGGTGGAAGACGGCCACGGGACAGTGTGCGTGGTGCAGCACGGCGTGGGTCACATGGGCCAGCCGGCCGCTGGAGCGCTGATGCCGTCGGGCACCAGCGACGAGCAGATCGGCATGGGCCGAGGCATCCACCAGGGCACCGCTCGCGGAGGAGGCCTTGGCCAGGTCCACGGTCACGGTGAGGTCCGGATACTCCTCGCGGATCGTGTCGGCGACATGCTGCTCCGCCGCTGCCTCCCGGTCACCGACCGACGTGGCGTCGTCCAGCCCCGGCACCATCTCGCCCACGGCCCCGAGCAGGCTCCATGCGGTCAGCAGGCGCAGGGTGGCCTTCCGTAGCCGGGCCTCGTCGGCGGCGAAGCGCACGGTGGCCAGATCGGTCTCGTCCCGGATCCCGACCAGGACGACACCGGTGGACGGCTGCTCGCTGCCCCGCACGACGACCACGGGCCCGCGAGCCTGGGTCGCCACCCGCAGCCCGACCGAGCCCAGCAGCAGTGCGTGGAAGCCACCGCGTCCACGGCAGCCGACGACGGTCAGACCCTCCGCCAGGGATTGGGCCAGCAGGCTTTCGGCGGGCTTGCCCTTGCCGAGTGAGGTGGAGACCGCCAGGTCGGGATAGCGGCCGGTGGCCGAAGCCGCCGCTTCGTCCAGCAGGGCGCGGCCGCCGTCGAGGACCAGCTGTGCGGTCTCGGGGGACAGGTTCCTGCCGGAACGGGTCTCGATGCCGGCCGCGTGCAGGATGTGCAGCGGGCGATCGCGCAGCACGGCCTCACCGGCGGCCCACATCACCGCAGCGGTGGCGCGGGGCGAGCCGTCCGTGCCGACCACGACCGGTCCGTGGGTGGTGTCCATGGCGGTGCCTCCTTCTCGCTGTCGCCCGGCT
>NZ_JARAVO010000450.1:0-2381 GCF_033792805.1 Streptomyces sp. PA03-1a | reverse complement strand
GCCGCCGCCCACGCCCCCGCCCCGGGCCACCGGGGCGGGGGCGTGGGCGGCGGCCGGGGCGCTCGCGACGCGTTCCGCGGTACCCCCGGTTCTTCCACCCGCCTCGGCCTGCGCCGACGCGCCCTCGGGGACGTCGGCGCCCGGAATCAGGGTCTGGGGCGCGAAAGGGGTGCCGCCCGCAAAAGCCACCCCCAGCAGGACGGCATATCCCGCGCAGGCGATCCCGACGGCCAGTCCGGCGCGCCGGATAATGCGCGCCCGGCGGCCCGACGCATCGACGAATACGGGCCCTTCCTCCGTGGACCGCCCACGGGGACACGCCCGTCGGGAGAGGGAATGCATGGGCGGAATGCTAGCAGTAATTTCTCTCCATGAATTCCACGGATTCACTTCCGCATTAATCCCACGAATGACCCGAGACCCCGATTTACTCAATTCCAGGAAATCGTGATCCGGAATTCCCGGGGCAGATAGTCTCTCCGTCATGAAGAGCCGCACGGCACAGCTGATCACCGGACTCGTGGCGGTCGCCGTCGCCGCCACGACCGCCTCCCTCCTCACCGGCACGGAGCCCGCCGGCTCCCCGGCGCGCCACGCGCCCGGGGGGAGGGAACCGGTGGCCGAGGTGGCCTTCACCCCCTACGTGGACGCCTCGCGTTCCACCGCGTACGACATGGCGGACGCCGCCCGCAGGACCGGGGCCGACGGTTTCACCCTCGGGTTCGTGACCGCGCGCGGTGGCTGCGCCCCGACCTGGGACGGGCGTGACGGCATCGCCCACGGCGACCTGGCGGACCGGATCGCCGCGCTGCGGGCCGCCGACCTCGACGTACGGGTCTCGTTCGGCGGCGCCGACGGCACGGAACTCGCCGGCGCCTGCGACGACGTGGACGAACTCGCCTCCGCCTACGCCGATGTGATCGGGCGTTACCGGCTGACCGGGGTCGACTTCGACGTCGAGGGCGACGACCTCGCGGACACCGCCGCCGGCACCCGCCGGGCGCGCGCGGTCGCCCGGCTCCAGCAGGAGGCCGAGCGGGAAGGCCGGACGCTGTCGGTCTCCTTCACGCTGCCCGTGATGCCGTCCGGGCTGACCGCCGAGGCCGCCGCGCTGCTCGCGGACGCCCGGCGCCAAGGGGTGCGCGTCGACGCGGTCAACATCATGGCGATGGACTACGGGGAGACGTACACCGGCGACATGGGCCGGTACGCGGTCCAGGCGGCCACCGCTGCGCACCGGCAGCTCAAGGCGCTGCTGGGCCTGCCGGACGCCGCGGCGTGGCGGACCCTCTCGGTGACCCCGATGATCGGGGAGAACGACATCCAGGGCGAGGTGTTCACCCTGCGGGACGCGGCCACGCTGGCCGCCTTCGCCCGTGACAAGCGGCTGGGCGGCCTGTCCATGTGGTCGGCCGACCGGGACCGGCCCTGCGAGGACGACACCAAGGAGACGGCCCCGGCCCGGTGCAGCGGGGTCGACCAGCCGTCACTGGCGTTCGCGCGGGCGCTCGCGGATGCGTGAGGGCCGGGCGGCGTGCGAGGAGCGGGCCGCCCGCGGGGAACGGCGGCCGCGGCCGGCCGCGGGCTCGGGCTCGGGCTCGAAGTCGCCGACGGGCGGGTCCAGCGCCACGACGACCCCCGCGAGGAAGAGGAAGACGACCGGCCCGATCAGCACCGGGGCGAGGAACGCGGCCGGTCCCGCCCCGCTCGTTCCCTCCCGCGCGCCGCTGTGCAGGTGCACCGTCAGCGCGGCCATGCCGATGTAGTGCATGGCGGTGACGGCGAAGCCCAGGACGAGGCTGGCGAGCACGCCGCCGTACGGGCGCCGGACGGAGACCGCCGACCACAGGGCGACGGTGGCGGCCAGGACGGCGACGCCGACCGACAGCAGCACCGTGGCCCGCGTGTACTCCAGGTCGCCGCGCAGCCGCATCCCCCGCATGCCCATGTAGTGCATGGTGGCGATGCCGAGTCCCGTGACGCAGCCGCCGGCCAGTACGGCGGGGAGCGTGCGGCCCACGAACCCGACGAGGAACACCCCGAGAGCGACGACCACGACGGCGACCAGCAGGCTCTCGAAGGTGACGAGCGTGTCGTAGGTGATCCGCACCTCGCCGACGGTGAAGCCCATCATGGCGATGAAGTGCATGGTCCAGATGCCGGAGCCGATGGCCGCCGAACCCAGCGCGAGCCAGCCGACCCGTCGCGAGGGGTGCATGGCAAGGGCCCGGGTCGTGCAGCGCAGCCCGAGGGCGGCACCCAAGCAGGCCATCAGGAAACCCGCGAGAGGGGTCGCCCATCCGTAGGTGAAGCCATTGACCGTTCCGTACGTGCCGCTCACGGCACCCTCCCCTTGCCGCCCCGGGTCTTTATTACAACTG
>NZ_JARAVO010000044.1:0-47584 GCF_033792805.1 Streptomyces sp. PA03-1a | reverse complement strand
CGCAAGGCGGAGAGTCGTCCTCGTAGTGGGCTACTCGGACGATTCGACGACTCCCCCGGGCCGAAGGCTGGGGGAGTGCCGTGCCTGGGGCACCTCCCAGCGCCGGCTGGGGGGGAGCGGCGCGGGGTGGGGGCACCCCCGGCCGAAGGTTGGGGGAGGACACCTGACGACACGGCCTAGGAGTAGAGCTTGCGGCCGCACACCGGCCAGGGGCTGGCACCGCGCTGGATGTACAGGCGCTTGGCGCGGTACGTCTGCTCCTTGGCGGAGGCGTCCTGGGGGCGGCCGTGGCCGCCCAGGTTGCGCCAGGTGCGCTGGTCGAACTGGTAGAGGCCGCCGTAGGTGCCGGAGGCGTCCACCGCGTTCGGGCGGCCGCCCGCCTCGCACCGGCCGAGGGCCTTCCAGTTGAGGTGGTCGGCGCCCTGGACGCTGTCGGGGAGCGGCTTGGTGCCGACGCGCACGACCTGCCGCACGGGCTCGCGCAGCACCTCCTCGGCGATGCGCCGCGGCTTGCGCCGGACCCCGTCGACCGTGCGGTACGCGTACGTGACGCGGCGCAGCCCGTTCCTGCCCCGGGTGTCGACGGCGGTGGTGCCCTCGAACAGCGAGGGGTCCTGCGTCCGCTCGACGGGGAAGGGCACCGGCTCCTCGTGGACCTCGTCGTGGCCCCGGATGCGCCGGACGGAGATCGTCTGGCCCTCGCGCGGGAAGCTGTCGGGGTCGGCGGAGGTGGTGTCGAGGCCGTGCAAGGCGATGCCGGCGTCACGCAGCGCCTCGCCGACGGTGGCGGCGTTGGTGCGGACCGGCCGTTCGTGGCCGTCGACGAGGAAGGTCACCTGGCGTTCCGTGCGGACGTCCAGCTCCAGCCCGTGCCGCCCGATCGCCTCGCCGCGGGAGGCGGACAGGTACGCGCCGTCCGCGCGCACGCCCAGCTGACGCAGGGCGCCGTCCACGGTGCCGGCCGTGGTCCAGATCCGCCGGGGCCGGCCGTCGAGGGTCAGCGCGATCGGGCGGCCGTAGCGGACGGCGACGGTGTCGCCGTCCTGCAGCGCCGCGTCGGGGTCGGGGGCGACGATGTCGTGGTCGCCGACGTCGATGCCCTGGCGCTGCAGCAGTTCCTCCACGCTCCCGGCGAAGGTGTGCAGGGTGCGCGGCCGGCCGTCCACGCTGAGCTGCACGGCCTTGCCGCCGGCGAGGTAGGCGGTGCTGCCGCCCGCCAGACAGGCGACGACCAGGGCCTGGGGCAGCAGCCTGCTCAGCGCGTCCGGGCGCCGTGCGGCGCGCCTGCGCCGGGCGGCCGCACGTCCGGGGCGCGGCTCGACGTCCTCGTCGACGGGGGCCGTGCCCGGTGTCCTGCGGTAGGGGCCGTCCGCGTAGGACCGTGTTCCGGCCTGCGTCGTGCCCGCCTTGCTCATGTTGCTCACGGCGTACCTCCGGCCCGGTCCGATCGGACCGAACCGGGACCATAGCGGAGGATTCGTCACTCTCCCAAGCCGAACGGTCACGCCGTGTCGCCGGACGAGGGGGCCGCGACACCCTTCGTGACCGTGGTCAGCGCGCCCTGCGCCGCCCCCGGCGGCCGCCGGCGCGGCCACCGGGCGTCCGGAATCGGACATCCGGAGTTACGCCGACCGCGCGAACCGCGCGACGCGGCGTCAGTAGCCGAAGGCCCGGGCCGTGTTGGCCCCGATGGCCGCGGCGAGCTCGTCCTCCGCGGCGCCCCGGGCGGCGGCCATGGCCCGCACCGTGACCGGGATCAGGTACGGGGCGTTGGGGCGGCCGCGGTGCGGTACGGGGGTGAGGAAGGGCGCGTCGGTCTCGACCAGGAGGAGCTCGGCGGGGGCGACGGCGACCGCGTCGCGCAGGTCCTGGGCGGACTTGTAGGTGACGTTGCCGGCGAAGGACATGTAGTAGCCCTTGTCGGCGCAGAGCTTGGCCATCTCCGCGTCGCCGGAGTAGCAGTGGAAGACGACGGTGCCGGGCGCGCCCTCCTCGTCGAGGATGCGCAGCACGTCGGCGTGGGCCTCGCGGTCGTGGATGACCAGGGCCTTGCCGTGCCGCTTGGCGATGTCGATGTGGCGGCGGAAGGAGTACTGCTGGGCCTCGACCCCGTCGGGCCCGGTGCGGAAGTAGTCCAGCCCGGTCTCGCCGACGCCGCGCACCTGGGGCAGCGCGGCGAGGGCGTCGATCTGCGCGAGGGCGGCGTCCAGCGCGGACAGCCCGCCCGCCTGCCGCGCCCCCTGCCGGCTCCAGCCGTCGGGGTCCCCGTGGACGATCCGGGGGGCCTCGTTGGGGTGCAGGGCGACCGCCGCCCACACCTGGTCGTACGCCCCGGCGGTGCGCGCCGCCCAGTGGGAGCCGTCGACGTCGCAGCCGACCTGGACCACGGTCGTCACGCCGACGGACGCCGCCTTCGCCAGCGCCTCCTCGACGCTGCCCTCCTGCATGTCGAGGTGGGTGTGCGAGTCCGCCACCGGGACCGCGAGTGGTTCGGGGAGGGGAGGGGCGGCGGACGCGTCCTTCTTCGGGCGCCGGCTCTGGCTCTGGTTCTGCTCGGGCATGCCCCAGATCCTAGGCGGGGGGCCGAGGCGGCTACCGGGCGTCCCTCCTGCGGTGCAGCAGGTTGCGGGGCGACCAGTGCCGTGCGCGGCGCTCGGCGTCCTCCACGGCGGGCGAGGCCGGCACCCGGCGCATGTCGGAGGCCGCGGGCAGCGGGCCGGCGGCCGCGGTGGCCGACCAGGACCCGGCGACATCGGAGACCTGTCCGGCCCGCATGATGCGGACCTTGTGGCTCTCGCACTCCACGCACGTCGGCCGGGTCAGCGGGGACGGTACCCGCTTGCCGTCCGCCATGTACCAGACGACCTCGTGACCCTGTGCGTCGACGTGGTGCTCGATCTCGTACGCCTGCTCCCATCCCCGTCCGCAGCTGATGCAGACGAAGGCGTACGCCTCACGAACCGTGCCATCGGTTCCGATGGTCTCGCTCATGGCAGCTCCTGTTGCCCTCCGGACGAGGCGTCCGGAGCGGGACTTCCCTCCATCAGCGAACGCCCGGGAAGGCGCCGGCGATAGCGGGGGTGCCCTTTCTTGAGCCAGTTTTGGGGAGTATGTGACACGGGGCCGAGCAGGCGGCCCAGGTTTTTCCCTCTCCTACGATAGGACTTTGCACCGCGCCGCGTTTAGCCGGTTGTGGGCTGGTTCGCGGCGTGCTTCGCGGACACCACGGCGTCGAAGACCTCCCGCTTGGGCAGCCCCGCCTCCGTCGCCACGGCCGCGATCGCCTCCTTGCGCCGCTCCCCCGCCTCCTCACGGACCCGGACCCGGCGCACCAGCTCGGCGGCGTCCAGTTCCTGCGGCCCGGTCTCCGGGGCGCCCTCGACGACGATCGTGATCTCCCCGCGCACCCCCTCGGCGGCCCAGGCCGCCAGTTCCTCCAGGGGACCGCGCCGGACCTCCTCGTAGGTCTTGGTCAGCTCCCGGCAGACGGCGGCCCGGCGCCCGGCGCCGAAGGCCTCGGCCATCGCCGCGAGGGTGTCGGCGAGGCGGTGCGGGGCCTCGAAGTACACCAGGGTGCGCCGCTCCCCCGCGGCCTCGCCCAGCCGGGCCCGCCGCTCGCCGGCCTTGCGGGGCGGGAAGCCCTCGAAGCAGAAGCGGTCCACGGGCAGCCCGCTGAGGGCGAGCGCGGTCAGCACGGCGGACGGTCCGGGGACGGCCGTCACCCGGATGTCGCGCTCGACGGCCGCCGCGACCAGCCGGTAGCCGGGGTCGGAGACCGAGGGCATCCCGGCGTCGGTGACGAGCAGCACCCGGGCGCCCTCCTCCAGCGCCGTGACCAGCTCCGGGGTGCGGGCCGTCTCGTTGCCCTCGAAGTAGGACACGACCCGCGCGGTGGTGGTCACGCCCAGGGACTGGGTGAGCCGGCGCAGCCGCCGGGTGTCCTCGGCGGCGATCACGTCGGCCCCGGCCAGCTCCGCGGAGAGCCGGGGCGGCGCGTCGGCGACGTCACCGATGGGGGTCCCTGCGAGCACGAGTACGCCTGCGGCCGGTCCTGCGGAGCTAGTCACCGCCCCAGTCTCCCATCCGCCGCACACCCGGCCGGGCCCGCCGCGGCACGGCGGCGTACGCCCGGTTGGCCCGGTCCTCAGCACATACACATGCGGCTTCCCTACGATGGCCCGGTGACGAGTGACACCGCGACGCATGCGCACCGGGTCGAGGACGCCCCCAAGGCCGCGGAGGAGCAGAGCCCCTGGCAGCGGCAGCTGCGCCGCTTCGGCTACGTGGACCGCCCGCGCCCCGACGTGCGCGAGCGCCTGGTCCCGCCGTTCCCCGAGCCGGGGACACGGGCGTGGGCGGCGCTCGGCGTGGGCCCGGCGACGGCGCGCCGGCTGGCCCGCTGGACGGGCTGGGGCGGGCCGCTGCTCGTGGCGTTCTTCGCGGGCCTGCTGCGGTTCTGGAACCTGGGCAGCCCGCACGCGGTGATATTCGACGAGACGTACTACGCGAAGGACGCCTGGTCGCTCCTGCAGTACGGCTACGAGGGCAGCTGGCCGGACAAGGCCAACGACCTGATCCTCGCCACCCCGCCCTCCATCCCGCTCTCCGACGCCCCCTCGTACGTGGTGCACCCGCCGGTCGGCAAGTGGGTGATCGCCTCCGGTGAGTGGATCTTCGGGCTGAACCCCTTCGGCTGGCGCTTCGCGATGGCGGTGCTCGGGACGCTGTCGGTGCTGATGCTCTGCCGGATCGGCCGCCGGCTGTTCCGCTCGACCGCGCTGGGCTGCCTCGCGGGCGGCCTGATGGCGGTCGACGGCCTGCACTTCGTCATGAGCCGCGTCGCCCTGCTCGACCTCGTCGTCATGTTCTTCGTGCTGGCCGCCTTCGGCTGCCTGCTGATCGACCGGGACCGCGCACGGGCCCGGCTCGCCGCCGCCCTCCCCGAGGGCCGCCCGGACGACCGCGTCGCCTCCTTCACGTGGCTGGGCGTCCGCCCGTGGCGGATCGCGGCCGGGATCTGCCTGGGCCTGGCCATCGGCACCAAGTGGAACGGCCTGTACGTGCTGGCGCTGTTCGGCGTCCTCACCGTGCTGTGGGACGCCGGCGCCCGCCGCGTGGCGGGTGCCCGCTACCCCCGGCTGACGGCGTTCTGGCTGGACGGGCTGTGGGCGGGCCTGTCCATGGTCGGCGTCGCCGTCGTCACCTACCTGCTGTCCTGGCTCGGCTGGTTCACCACCGACAAGGGCTACGACCGTGACTGGGCCAAGGGCGATGGCGGCTTCCCCTCCCGGTCCTGGGCGGCGCTGCGCAGCCTGTGGCACTACGAGTCGCAGGTGTACGACTTCCACGTCAACCTGCACTCCCCGCACACCTACCAGTCCAACCCGTGGAGCTGGCTGGTCCTGGGCCGCCCGGTGTCGTACTTCTACGAGTCCCCCAAGCTCGGCGAGGACGGCTGCACCGCGGCCGGCGGCTGCGCCCGCGAGGTGCTCGCGATCGGCACCCCGCTGCTGTGGTGGGCCGGGTGCTTCGCCCTGCTGTACGTCCTGTACCGCTGGATCTTCCGCCGCGACTGGCGCGCCGGCGCGATCGCCTGCGGCATCGCGGCCGGGTACCTCCCGTGGTTCCTCTACCAGGACCGGACGATCTTCCTCTTCTACGCGGTCGTCTTCGTGCCCTTCCTCTGCCTCGCGGTCGCGATGATGCTCGGAGCGATCCTCGGACCCCCCGGCGCGAGCGAACGCCGCCGCATGTGGGGCGCGGTCGGCGCGGGCACGCTGGTGCTGCTGATCGTCTGGAACTTCATCTACTTCTTCCCGCTCTACACCGGGCAGACGATCCCCATGGACGCCTGGCGCGACCGGATGTGGCTGGACACCTGGATCTGACCCGCCCGGCCGCGGGGCCGCTGACCTGCTCGGTGACCGTTTGCAGGGGGACGACCACGGACCTAGCGTGAACCCCGAGGGAATGTCACGTATGTCCGCCCCCGATCGCAACGTGCCCGGTCAGGCGTCGGCGCTCGACAGCGTCGGCGCGGCTCTGGCGGTGGTCGACGCGGAGGGGGTCCTCGTCCGCTGGACCGAGGTCGCGCAGAGGCTGCTGGGCTACGCGGCGGCGGACGTCCTGGGCAGGCCGGCGTCGATGCTGCTGGACGGCCCGGAGGGCGGGCCGCGGGGGTTCACGTGGGAGTGGGCCGGCCCGGTCGCGCTGCGGCACCGCAACGGCGGGCCGCTGGACGTGGACCTGCGGGTGACCGGGTTGCCGGGGGCCTCGGGCATGACGGACTGGTTGGTCTCGACGGCCGGGGTCCCTCCGTCCGTGCTGGAGTCGGCCGCGGAGCTGTGCCCCTTCCCGATGGCGATCTGGGACAGCGACCTGCGCACCGCGTGGCTGAACGACGCCCTGGCCGAGGCGTTCGGCCTCTCCCGGGAGGAGCGCCTGGGCCGGCACCTGGACGAGTCACCGCTCTACTCGAACACCGAGCAGGTCGAGGCCCTGCTGCGCGAGGTCCTGGAGAGCGGCGTCCCGGTGATCGACCGGGAGCTGAGCCAGCTGGACCGGCTGCGGCACCGCGCGTACGCGCTCTCCGTCTTCCGGATCGAGGACGTCCGCCACGGCCGGGCCGGCGTCTGCTCGGTCAACGTGGACGTCACCGAGAGCCGGCGGGCCAGGGACCGCATGACCGTGCTCGGCCGCGCGGCGACCAGCATCGGGACCAACCTGGACGTCCTGCAGACCGCGCAGGACCTCGCCGACCTGCTGGTGCCGCTGCTCGCCGACTACGCGACGATCGACCTCGCGGAATCGGTGCGGCTCGGTGACGCCCCGCTCACCCGGCTCGGCCCGCTGGAGGACGGCAACGTCCCCGTCTTCCACCGGGCGGGGATCGCCTCGGTCCACCACGACTTCCGGGAGTCGCTCTACGCACGCGGCAGCCCCGTCTTCGTCCCCCCGCACTCGCCGTTCATCGAGGTGCTGAGCTCCGGCCGGACGTACATGGAGGCGGAGCTGGACACCGAGCCCGGCACGTGGCTGGAGGAGGACCCGCGGCGACTGGAGCGGGTCCTCGACCTCGGGATGCACAGCCTGCTGATCCTCCCGGTCGTCGCGCGGGACGAGATCCTCGGTGTCGCCGTGCTCGTCCGCAGCGAGAACCCCACGCCGTTCGACGAGAACGACCGGACGCTCGCGGAGGAGCTGGTCAGCCGGGCCGCCCTCAGCCTGGACAACGCCCGCCGCTACACGCGCGAGCACACGATGGCCCTGACGCTGCAGCGCAGCCTGCTCCCCCGCAACCCGAGCGCCGGGTTCTCCCTGGAGACGATCTGGCGCTACCTCCCGGCGGACACGCAGGACGGCGTGGGCGGCGACTGGTTCGACGTGATCCGGCTGTCCGGCGCCCGGGTGGCCCTGGTCGTCGGGGACGTGGTGGGGCACGGGCTCAACGCCGCCGCGGCCATGGGGCGGATCCGCACGGCGGTGAGCACCCTCGCCGGCCTGGACCTGCCCCCCGACCGGCTGCTGTCCGCGCTGGACGACCTCGTCGTCCGGCTGGGTTTCGAGGACTCCGACGAGCCCTCGCCCGCCGCCGGCATCCTCGGCGCCACCTGCCTGTACGCGGTCTACGACCCCACCGACGAGCGCCTGACCATCGCCCGGGCCGGGCATCCGCCGCCGGTGATCATCACCCCGGACGGCACCGCGGGCTTCCCGGAGATCCCCGCGGGCGCGCCGCTGGGCGTGGGACTGCGGTCCTTCCCGTCGGTCGACCTGGAACTGCCCGCGGGGAGCGTGATCGCCCTGTACACCGACGGGCTCGTGGAGACCCGGGACGGTGACATCGACGAGGGCCTGGAGCGCCTGCGGACCGCGCTCAGCCGGCCGCCGGGCACGTCGCTGGAGGACCTGTCCGCCGCGGTGGTCGACCTGCTGCCCAAGAGCGGGCAGGACGACGACGTCGCCCTGCTGCTCGCCAAGACCTGCCGGCTGAGCCCCGAGCGGGTGTTCCGCGTGGAGATGCCCGCCGATCCGGCCGCGGTCGGACGGGTGCGGGCCGAGGCGGCCCGGCAGCTGTCCGCCTGGGGGCTGGACCGCCTGCGGGCGGCCGCCGAGCAGATCGTCGGGGAGTTGCTGGCCAACGCCGTCCTGCACGGGGCGGGACCCGTACGGCTGCGGCTCATCCGGCACATGAAGCTGGCCTGCGAGGTCTTCGACGCCGGTCCGGGCCCGCCGCTGCCGCGCCGGCCCGACCCCACCGACGAGGGCGGCCGGGGCATGCTGATCGTCGCGGAGCTGTGCACGCGGTGGGGTGTCCGCAGGACCTCCGAAGGCAAGATCGTCTGGGCGGAACTGGCCCTCACCGACGAGGAACGGCTGCCGCCCGGGCCGGAACGCTGAGCCCGCCGCACGATGGCCCCGACCGGCGGACTTTCCCGATCGATGGGAAGCGCGTGCCGAAGCTGTGACCCGGTCGACAGCCTCAGGCCCCTCTCCGTCCCGTAGAGTGCGCTTGCATTGCCTCATTTTTGAACACGTTCAGGGGGACCACGGGGAGGGTCGGTGCCATGCGCCGAGGTGTGAAGCTGGGGATCGTCGCCACGCTGACCGCGGGACTGGTGGGGACCGCGGGGTACGGGGCGTACAACATCTACAACGGGCTGGCCGGGGGCGGCGGTTTCGCCACGGAGGCAGCCCCGGTGGAGACCGGTCCGCCGACCGCGGCGGAGGTGAAGAAGACCGCCGCGGACTTCCTGGCCGCGTGGGCCAAGGGGGACACCACCGCGGCGGGGGCCCTCACCAACGACGCGGCGGCGGCGTCCGGGGACCTGTCCGCGTACCGGAAGCAGGCGCACGTCGCCCGCGTACGGCTGACGCCGGGCACGGCCCAGGGGGCCGTGGTGCCGTTCAAGGTCGTGGCCTCGCTCTCCTACCAGGGCAAGTCCTCCACGTGGACGTACTCCTCGGCCCTCACCGTGTTCCGCGGCGAGACCACCCATCGCCCCATGGTGGACTGGGAACCCGCGGTGCTTCACCCCAAACTGACGGAGGGTCAGTCGCTGGAGACCGGTGAGGCCTCCTCGCCGCCGGTGGTCGTCGTCGACCGCAACGGCAAGGAACTGGACGCCGACGACTACCCGTCCCTGGCCTCGGTGCTGCCGCAGTTGCGCGAGCGCTACGGGGCCAAGCTCTCCGGAGGCAAGCCGGGCATCGAGACCTGGGTGAACGGCGCCGACGGCCCCGGGCAGACGCTGCACGTGATCACCAAGGGCACGGCCGCGAAGCTCCCCACCACCTTGGACGCGACGCTGCAGAAGGCCGCCGAGCAGGCGGTCAAGCGCAGCAGCCAGTCCTCGGTCGCCGCGGTCAGGACAGGCACGGGCGAGATCCTCGCCTTCGCCAACAACCCGGCGAGCGACAACAACAACGCCTTCAACGCGCAGGTCGCCCCCGGCTCCACCTTCAAGGTCGTCACCGCGACCGCCCTGCTGGAGAAGGGCGTGTCCCCGGGCACCCCGGCGCCGTGCCCGGCGACCGCGAACTTCGACAACGGCAAGATGTTCCACAACGTGGAGAGCTCCTCCGACCCGTCGGCCACCTTCCAGCGGGACTTCGCGATCTCCTGCAACACCGGCTTCATCAAGCTCGCCGGCCACCTCGACGAGTCCTCGGTCCCCTCGGTCGCCCAGCGCTACTACGGCTTCGGCCGCACCTGGAACGTCGGCGTCCCGGCCTGGGACGGCCGCGTCCCCGGCGGCCCGGGCGACGAGATGACGGAGGAGATGATCGGCCAGGGCCAGATACAGATGAGCCCGCTCAACATGGCCTCCGTCGCCGCCACCGTGCAGAACGGGGTGTTCCGCCAGCCCCGGCTGGTGGCCGCCGACCTGATCGAGGGTCCGCTCGCGAAGGCGGGCAGCGCCCTCCCGTCCGGCGTGCGGAGCAACCTCAAGTCGATGATGCGGCTGACCGCGTCGAGCGGCACCGCCGCCGGCGCGATGCGCGGGGTCTACGGCGACGTCGGCGCCAAGACCGGCTCCGCGGAGGTCGGCGGCCAGGAACAGCCCAACGGGTGGTTCCTCGCCTACCGCGGTGACGTCGCCGCCGCCGGGATGGTCCTGGAGGGCGGGCACGGCGGCGACTCCGCCGGGCCGATCGTGGCCTCGGTGCTGAAGGCCGCCTCGTGACCCGCCCGCAAATGGCTTGGCACCCCGGCCCCGCCGAGGGCTAGCGTGCTGGCCATGTCGACATCAGCTGCAGCCCATCCCCGGTTCGCGGAGGCACTCACCGCGCTGGGGCTCCAGGTACCCGTGCGCGCCTTCCCGGACGCGACCCGCACCGCGGCGCAGGCCGCCGCGGCGATCGGCTGCGAGCTCGGCCAGATCGTCAAGTCCCTGATCTTCGCGGCGGACGGGGTCCCGGTGCTGGTGCTGATGGACGGCGCGTCCCGGGTCGACGTGGAGCGGGTCCGCGCCGAACTCGGCGCGAACGAAGTACGCCGGGCCGACGCGGACCTGGTGCGCGAGACCACGGGGTACGCCATCGGCGGCGTACCCCCCTTCGGGCACCGGACCCGCACCACCGTCCTCGCCGACCGGGGGCTGCTGGCGCACGGCACCGTGTGGGCGGCCGCCGGCACCCCGCACACCGTCTTCCCCATGGCCCCGGCCGAACTGGTCGGGCACGCCGGGGCGACCCTCGCCGACGTCCGCGAACGCACCGCGTGACGCCCCTGATAGCGGCGGCCGTCCTGCTCGCGGCGGTCACCCACGCGGCGTGGAACGCCATCGCCCACGGCATCAAGGACCGGCTCGTCGCGTTCACCCTCGTCGGGGGCGGCGGAGCGATCTGCGGCGCGGCGACCGCCGGGTTCGCCCCGCTGCCCGCGGGGGACGCCTGGCCCTACCTGATCGTCTCGGTGGGGATCCACATGGCGTACATGTACCTGCTGATGAAGTCCTTCACGCTGGGGGACTTCGGGCAGGTCTACCCCATCGCGCGCGGTGTCGCCCCCATGGTCGTGACGCTGCTGGCGGCGGTCTTCGTGGGCGAGGTGCCGGACGCCCTGCAGACCGCGGGCGTCCTCGTCGCCTCCGCCGGGCTCGGCGGGGCCGCCCTGTGGGGCATGCGCGGCCGCAGCAAGGACTGGCCGGCGGTGGGCGCGGCCGTGGGCACCGGGCTGACCATCGCGGCGTACACCGTGGTCGACGGGGTCGGCGTCCGCGCGTCCGGCACCGCCCTGGGCTACGTCGCCTGGCTCCTGCTCATCCAGGGCGTCCTGCTCGTGTGCTGCGCCCTCGCGGTGCGCCGCGCCGCGCTCCCCGCGCAACTGCGCCCGGTCGCGGCCCGCGGACTGCTCGGCGGGGCGCTGTCCATGTCCGCGTACGGCCTCGTCCTGTGGGCCCAGACGCGGGGCGCCCTCGCGCCGATCGCGGCCCTCCGGGAGACCTCCATCATCGCGGGGGCGGTCATCGGGGCGGTCTTCTTCAAGGAGCGGCTGGGGCGCCCGCGCATCGTCGCGGCGCTCGTGGTCGTGGCCGGGATCGGGCTCATGCTTCACGTGTGACGACGCGTTCGTCTGCGGCCCGGTGGTTGTGTGCGGGTGCGTTGCGCCTGCGGCGGGCATCCCCCGCCCTCCCGCAGGATTGCCCGGCGCGGTCAGCGACCGCCTCGCCGCGTACGTGTGGGGCCGGTGCCGCGCCGGGCAATCGGGAGGGCGGGCGGGGAAACCGCCCGCCGCAAACGAGCCGCAGACAGACACCGGGCCCGGGCGTCAGTCCAGCGCCGCGCGGAAGGCGGATCCGTTGACGAGGATGCCCCCGTCGACGGGGAGCGTGAGGCCCGTGATCCAGGACGCGTCCCGGGAGGCGAGGAACGCGACGGCCGCCGCGATGTCCTCGGGCTCGCCGACCCGCCCGAGGGGGTAGACCCCGGTGAGGCGGTCGAGGGCCTCCTCGCGCCCCGCCCACGCGGGCGTCCGCACCGTGCCGGGGGCGACGAGGTTGACCCGGACGCCGCGCGGGGCGGCGTGCACGGCCAGCGTGCGGGTCAGCGAGGCGAGGCCCGCCTTGGCGGCGCTGTAGGCGTGGTTGCCGAAGTTCATGTGCCCGTTGACGGAGCCGATGCTGACGATCGCCCCGCGCCCGCCCGCCTGCGCCAGCAGCGGAAGCGCCGCGCGGGCGCAGCGCATGGCCCCGGTGAGGGTGACCTCCAGGTCCTCGTACCACTCCACGTCGGGCAGGTCCTCGAACCGCGGCGGGTCCACGTGGCAGGCGTAGGCGTTGTTGACGAGCACGTCGAGCCGCCCGAAGCGCTCGGCGGCGTACGTCATGGCGGCGTCCACCGCGGCCTGGTCGACGACGTCGCACGCCACCGCCGCGGCCCGGCCGCCGGTCTCCTTGCCGAGGGCCTCCGCCGTCGCGGCGGCACGCTCCGCGTCCAGGTCGGCCAGCAGGACGTCCGCGCCCTCGGACATCAGGCGCCGGGCGGTCGCCGCGCCGATGCCCTGGGCGCCTCCGGTGACGACGGCGACGTGTCCCTCGAACCTGCGCATGGCGTCATCCCCCGCCGGCGAGCGATGTTGAAAGGCGCTGCCCTCTCGCCTCCTTACTCGCGCGTAGCGTAACGTGCCTGCACACCAAAGGGGAGCGGAAAGGCACACCATGGCGCTGGACGCGGACGTCATCGTCGTCGGAGCGGGGCTGGCCGGTCTGGTCGCGACGGCCGAGCTGGCCGACGCGGGCCGCAAGGTCCTCCTGCTCGACCAGGAGCCGGAGAGCAACCTCGGCGGCCAGGCGTTCTGGTCCTTCGGCGGGCTGTTCCTCGTCGACTCCCCCGAGCAGCGCCGGATGCGGATCAAGGACAGCCGCGAACTCGCCCTGCAGGACTGGATGGGGACCGCCGGATTCGACCGTGCCGAGGACCACTGGCCGCGCAAGTGGGCCGAGGCGTACGTGGACTTCGCCGCCGGCGAGAAGCGGTCCTGGCTGCACGCGCAGGGGATACGGTTCTTCCCGGTGGTGGGCTGGGCGGAACGCGGGGGCTACCTCGCCACCGGGCACGGCAATTCGGTGCCCCGCTTCCACATCACCTGGGGCACCGGGCCGGGCGTCGTGGCGCCGTTCGTCCGCCGGGTGCGGGAGGCGGTCGCCAAGGGGCTGGTCGAGCTGCGTTTCCGGCACCGCGTGACGGCGCTGACGACGACGGGCGACGCGGTGGACGGCGTGGCGGGCGAGGTCCTGGTGGACAGCGACGCCGAGCGCGGCCAGGCGAGTTCGCGGGAGATCCGCGCGGAGTTCCAGCTCAGGGCGCAGGCGGTGGTCGTCACCTCGGGCGGCATCGGCGGCAACCACGACCTGGTGCGCAAGGCCTGGCCGGAGCGCCTGGGCACGCCGCCGCGCAAGCTGCTGTCGGGCGTTCCGGCGCACGTGGACGGCCTGATGCTGGGGATCGCCGAGGCGGCCGGGGCGCACCTGATCAACGGCGACCGGATGTGGCACTACACCGAGGGCATCGAGAACTGGAACCCGATCTGGGCCAGGCACGGCATCCGCATCCTGCCGGGGCCGTCCTCCCTGTGGCTGGACGCGACCGGCAAGCGCCTGCCGGTGCCGCTCTTCCCGGGCTTCGACACGCTGGGGACGCTGGAGCACATCATGCGCTCCGGCCACGAGTACACGTGGTTCGTCCTCACCCAGAAGATCATCGAGAAGGAGTTCGCGCTGTCGGGCTCCGAGCAGAACCCGGACCTGACCGGAAAGAGCGTGCGCGACGTGCTCAAGCGCGCGCTGCCGGGGGCGCCGGGCCCGGTCGAGGCGTTCAAGGAGCACGGCGTCGACTTCGTCGTCGAGGACGACCTGGCGGCGCTGGTGCGCGGCATGAACGCGATCACCAAGGACGACCTGATCGACGAGACCGCGCTGCGCCGCGAGATCGAGGCCCGCGACCGCGAGATCACCAACACCTTCACCAAGGACCTGCAGGTCACCGCGATCCGCGGGGCCCGCAACTACATCGGCGACAAGCTGATCCGCACCGCGGCGCCGCACCGGCTGCTGGACCCGAAGGCGGGCCCGCTGATCGCCGTACGGCTGAACATCCTGACCCGCAAGTCGCTCGGCGGGATGGCGACCGACCTGGACGCGCGGGTGCTGCGCGCCGACGGCGAGCCGCTGCCCGGGCTGTACTCGGCGGGTGAGGCGGCCGGCTTCGGCGGCGGCGGGGTGCACGGCTACCGCTCGCTGGAGGGGACCTTCCTCGGCGGCTGCATCTTCTCCGGCCGTACGGCGGGCCGTGCCGCGGCGAAGGCCACCGCCTGACCGCTTCCCGGGACACCCCCTGGCGCTGCCGCGCCGTGCCGACCCCGGTCCTGACCGGTCGCGGGCGGGAGGCACCATGGGAGGAGCAACAACGGCGGCGCATGGTGGGAGCACGGGCTGTGGTGGACGTCCACGGAGCAGTGACGGAAGGCTTCGAGCCGGTCCGGGAGGCCTTCGTCCGGAACTTCGAGGAGCGGGGCGAGCGCGGCGCGGCCGTGGCGCTGTACCGGGACGGCCGCAAGGTCGTGGACCTGTGGGCGGGCTCCGCCGACGGGGACGGGGACGGGGACGCGCCCTGGGCGCAGGACACCGCGCAGGTGGTGCGCTCGGCGACCAAGGGCGTGGCCGCGGCGTGCCTGCTCCTGCTGCACCAGCGGGGCCAGCTGGACCTGGACGCGCCCGTCGGCACGTACTGGCCCGAGTTCAAGACCGCCGGCAAGGAGCGGGTCACGTTCCGCGACGCCCTGGCGCACCGGGCCGGCGTGCCGGCGCTGGACACCCCGCTCAGCCCGGGCCAGGCGCAAGACGGCAGCAGCGGACCGCGGGCGCTCGCGGCCCAGGCCCCGTTCTGGGCACCGGGGACGGACCACGGCTACCACGCGCAGACCTACAGCTGGCTGATCGGCGAGCTGGTGCAACGGGCGAGCGGCGGCCGGTCCATAGGGCGCTACGTGGCGGAGGAGATCGCCCGCCCGCTCGGCCTCGACCTGTGGGTCGGGCTGCCCGCGGGCGAGGAGCGCCGCGTCGGGCGGATCGCCTCCGTGGAGACCCCGCCGCCGCCGGCCGCGGCCGGGCTGCGGGCGCGACCCAAGCGGAACGTGACCGAGGCGTACGAGGACCCGTCGTCGCTGACCCGGCGCGCGTTCGGCGCGATCGACCCGCTACCGGACGAGAACGACCCCGGGTACCACGCGGCGCAGCTGCCGGCCTCCGGCGGGATCGCCACCGCGCGCTCGCTGGCCCGCTTCTACGCCGCGCTGATCGGGGAGGTCGAGGGCCCGGGGGCGCGGCTCTTCGCCCCGGCGACCCTCACCTCGGCACGCACCCCGGAGTCGGAGGGCCCGGACCGCGTGCTGGTGGTGAACACCCGCTTCGGCCTGGGCTTCATGCTGCACGGCCCGGCGGCCCCGCTCCTGTCCCCCGGCTCCTTCGGCCACCCCGGCCGGGGCGGGTCGCTGGGCTTCGCGGACCCCGGCGAGGGCGTGGCCTTCGGATACGTCACCAACGGCATGCAGAAGAACGTCACCGCCGATCCCCGCGCCCAGGCACTGGTCCGCGCGGTGCGGGAGTGCCTGCGCTGACGCGGACCGGAAAAGTTGCCCGGGCTCCGGGAGCCGCGAACGATGGATGAGTGAGCGACGCCGCATACCTCCGGTTTCCGCATGTTCACGGCGAGCGGCTCTGTTTCGTCGCCGAGGACGACATCTGGGTCGCGCCCCTGGACGAGGGGCGCGCGTGGCGGGTGACGGCCGACCGGATCCGGGTCGGGCATCCGCGCTTCTCGCCCGACGGCTCCGTGATCGCCTTCAACAGCTGGCGTTCCCTCGACCCCGAGGTGTACGTCGCGCCGGTCGAGGGCGGCCCGGCCCGCCGGCTGACCTACTGGGGCAGCACTGACACGCGCGTGCGCTCCTGGACGCCGGACGGCCGGATCCTGGCGGTCTCGTCGCACGGCGAGCCGTTCTCGCACTACACGTGGGCCTACGCGATCCCCGACGAGGGCGGCCCGGGCAGCCGTCTGCCCTGGGGCCCGGTGTCGGACATCGCCGTGGACGACAGCGCCGAGGGCGAGCACCGGACGCTGCTGCTGACGGCGACCGCGCCGCACGAACCGGCCTCGTGGAAGCGGTACCGGGGCGGGGCGACGGGGCGGCTGTGGCTGCAGTGCCGGCGGCTGGTGCCGGAGGTCGACGGCCACCTGGAGTCGCCGATGTTCGTGGCGGGGCGCATCGCCTTCCTCTCCGACCACGAGGGCGTCGGCAACCTGTACTCCTGCCTGCCGGACGGCACGGACCTGCGGCGGCACACCGACCACGCCGACTTCTACGCCCGCAGCGCCGCGACCGACGGCACGCGCGTGGTCTACCAGTGCGCGGGTGAGGTGTGGCTGGTCGACGACCTCGGCCCGGGGTCGGTGCCGCACCGCGTCGCGGTCGACCTCGGCGGCCCGCGCGCCGGCCGGCGCCCGTACCAGGTCCCGGCCTCGGCGTACCTGGACGGGCTGGCCGTGGACCGCACCGGCCGCGCCAGCGCGGTGTGCGTGCGCGGCAGCCTGTACTGGCTCACCCACCGCGACGGGCCCGCGCGCACCATCTCCGACGTGCCCGGGTCGCGGGTCCGGCTGCCGGTCATGCTGGGCGACACCGGTCGGATCGCCTTCGTCACCGACGCCGAGGGCGAGGACGCCATCGAGATCGCCGCGCTGCCGGGCCGCCCCGCGGCGCTGGCCGCGGCCGACATCGCCGACGCCGACGACGCCGTCGCGCAGGCGTTGCGGTCCGTGGAGGAGGCGGAGGAGGAACCGGCGCAGGACCCGGCGTCCGCCGAGGGGCAGACGCTGCCACGGCCCCCGTGCCGCAGCGGCGGCACGCGGCTGGCGTGCGGGCTGCTCGGCCGCGTCCACGAACTGGTGCCCTCGCCCGACGGCCAGATCCTCGCCGTCGCCTCCCACGACGGGCGGCTGCTCATGGTCGACGCGGAGTCGGGCGTCGTGGCCGAGCTCGTCCGCTCCACCAACGGCCCCGTCCGTGACCTGGCCTTCTCCCCGGACTCCAACTGGATCGCCTGGTCCCACCCGGTCATCGGCCGTTCGCTGCGGAAGATCCGGATCGCCCGGCTCAGCCCGGACCCGGAGACCGGCAAGCACACCCTCATCGACGTCACCAACGGCCGTTTCGAGGACGAGCAGCCGGTCTTCACCCGCGACGGCCGCTACCTGGCCTTCCTGTCCTGGCGCGGCTTCGACCCGGTGTACGACGTGCACACCGGCGACCTGTCCTTCCCACTGGGCTGCCGCCCGCACCTGGTGCCGCTGCACTCGGCGACGCCCTCGCCCTTCGCGCTGCCGGTGGAGGGCCGCCCGCCGGGGGGCGGGCTGGACCCGACCGGCTTCGCCGAGGGGCCGCTGGCCGTGGAGGCGGCCGGGCTGCCGATGCGGGTGACGCCCTTCCCGGTGCCCGCCTCCAAGTACAGCTCGCTGGAGGCGGTGCGGGGCGGGCTGACCTGGCTGCGCTGGCCGATCTCCGGCGCGCTCGGCGAGACCTTCGTCAATCCGACCGACCCCTCCGCGCGCCCCACCCTGGAGTACTTCGGCCTGGCCAAGTCCAAGCGGGTCGAGCTGGTGCGGCACATGGACTGGTACCGGGTCAGCGGCGACGGCACGCAGCTGGTGGTCTTCGACGAGGGGGACCTGACCGTGGTCCCGGCGTACGAGCCGGGCGACCTGGACTCCACCGTGTACATCGACATGCGCCGGATCCTGCACGAGGCGAACCCGCCCGCCGAGTGGCGGCAGGCGTTCGACGAGGCCGGGCGGATCATCCGCGACTACTTCTGGGCGCCGGACATGTGCGGCATCGACTGGCCGGCGATCCTCGACCAGTACCGTCCGCTGGTCGAACGGGTCGCCACCCCGGACGAGTTCGCCGACCTCCAGCGCGAGGTCCTGGGCGAACTGGGCACCTCGCACGCGTACGTGGCGCCCGCCCGCCGCAGCGAGGGGCCGCCGCACTACCAGCGGCCGATCGGGCTGCTCGGGATCAACTTCGTCCACACCAAGGACGGCCGGTGGGTGCTCGCGCGCATCCTGCCCGGCGAGTCCTCGGACTCCAGGGCCCGTTCGCCGCTGGCCGGCACCGGCGTCCTGGAGGGCGCGACGCTCACCCACGTCGACGGCCGTGCCGTCGACCCGGTCGCCGGACCCGGTCCGCTGCTGTCGGCCGCGGGCGGCACCACGGTGGAGCTGACCTTCACCCCGCCCGACGGCGGGCATCCGCGCCGGGTCGCGGTCGTGCCGCTGGTGGACGAACGGCCGCTGCGCTACCAGGACTGGGTGGCCAAACGACGCGCGGTCGTCCGGGCGTTGAGCGAGGGCAGGTGCGGCTACCTGCACATCCCCGACCTGGGGGGCTCGGGCTGGGCGCAGTTCAACCGCGACCTGCGCATCGAGATCGTCCATCCGGCGCTCATCGTCGACGTGCGCGGCAACGCGGGCGGCAACATCAGCGACCTGGTGGTGGAGAGCCTGACCCGCAAGATCCTCGGCTGGGACCACACCCGGCACGCGCAGCCGGTGAGTTACGCGGGCAACGCCCCGCGCGGGCCGATCGTCGCGCTGGCGGACGAGGCGACGGCCTCTGACGGCGACATGATCACCGCCACGTTCCGGCTGCTGGGCATCGGCCCGGTGGTGGGTCACCGCACCTGGGGCGGCGTGGTCGGCATGACCGGCCGGCACCGGCTGGGCGACGGCACGGTGATCACGGTGCCGATGAACGCCGCCTGGTTCGAGGCCTACGGCTGGTCGGTGGAGAACTACGGCGTGGAACCGGACATCCCGGTCATCCGCACCCCGCTGGACTGGGCGGAGGGCCGCCGCACCGACCTGGAGGTCGCCGTGCAGACGGCACTTGACCTGCTGGAGAAGCACCCGGCCTCCACACCGCCCGATCTGTCCGACCGCCCGGACCGGCGTCGGCCCCCGCTCCCCCCGCGTCCTTGAGTCCCTCCCCCGTCAGGGGCGACGGAAGGGGCGCGCCCTGAACGGGCGCGCCCCTCCACGCTCACGCCTGGACCACGCGGGTCAGCTGTCCCGGTCCTGCCGCTCGTCGATCTCCTCCAGCGAGCGCTGGCGGTCGCCCTTGGGCATCGACTGCGGGGACGTCCTGGCCGGCTGGCCGTGGCCGGGCTCGCGGTGCTGCTGCTTGCCCTGCTGGCGCATCGGCTCGCCTGCCGGGCCCTGAGCGCGCTCGCGGGTCTGGCCGATGCGCTCCTGGGACTGGGGCTGAGCCTGCGGGCGGTTCTGCTGCCCGGCCTTGTTTCGCGTGGGGTCGTTCTTGCCCATGATCACTCCTTCGTGATGTATGGAATGGGCCTCGACCAGGCTGACACGGCCGGACACAGTACGCACTTCGGACGAACGCGTTCCGTGAACGGCGCTGGTCAGACGGGCCTTTCCGACCGGGCCCGCTCGTCCGCGGCGCCGCCGCGGCCGACGAGTCCGTGCCGGATGCCGCCCGCGGCGGCGATCCTCGGCTCCAGGCGGCGCATTTCGCGCCGCCCCAGGGCACCCCCGATCAGGCCCGGCAAGTACCCGCGCACGGACTGCATTCCACGCAGCCACCACTGGGCGTAGACGTGCGGCGAGCGGCGGGCGATCCCGTCCGCGATGCGCTCGACCGCCGGCTCCAGCGGGTAGGTGCGGTTGGCCGGCCAGGGCAGCCGTGCGCGGGCCTCGCGCATCACGTCGTCCTCGTCGGCGCCGCGCACCATGTCGGTGTCGGTCCAGCTCAGGTACCCCACACCGACCTTGACGCCCTTGACGCCGACTTCGGCGCGCAGGCAGTGCGCGAAGGACTCGACCCCCGCCTTGCTCGCGCAGTACGCGGTCATCAGCGGCGCCGGGGTGATCGCGGCGAGCGAGGCGATCTGCAGCAGGTAGCCGCGCGAGGCGAGCAGGGCGGGCAGGAACGCGCGGGCGGTGACCACGCTGCCGAGCAGGTTGACCTGGATGACGCGTTCGAAGTCGGCGGGGTCCACGTCCAGGAACGGACCGCCGGTCGCCACACCGGCGTTGGCGACCACGACGTCGACGCGGCCGTAGCGCTCCACGACCTCCCCGGCCACGCGGGCCATGGCCTCCCGGTCGGTGACGTCGGCCGTCCAGTACCCGGTGTCGGGGCCGATCTCCGCTGCGACGCGCTTCAGTTCGTCCGGCTCCAGCCCCACCAGCGCCAACCGGGCGCCGCGCGCGGCGAGTTTGCGGGCCAGCAGCGCCCCCACCCCACGGGCGGCGCCGGTCACCACCGCGACCTGCCCGTTCAGCGACCTGCTCATGCCGTCTCCTCCTTGACCTGGGCCCCGGGCCGCAGGTGGTCCTCGACGAGGGTGCGTACGACGCCCGCCACCGCGGCCGGTGCCTCCAGCGGCGTCATGTGGCCGAGGCCCGGCAGTTCGGTGAGCCCGGCGAACCGGGAGAGCCGGGCGGCCATGCCGTGCGCGTGCGCGGGCGGGGTGAGCTTGTCGGCGCCGCCCACGAGCACGGCGGTGGGCGCGCGCAGCGCGGAGACGCCCGCGTCCAGGTCGAGCCCGGCCAGCACCCGGCCCCACGCCGCGCGCTGCCGGCGCCCGCAGGCGTGCACGATGCGGGCGGTGGCGGCCACCAGCTCCTTGCTCGACGCCGCTCCCAGGATCCCGTACTTGAGCGCGGCCCGGGTCACCGCGGACTGCGGGCCGAGCGGCGCCGAACTGACCAGCAGGAAGCGGTGAAAGGCGTCGCGCACCCGCTTGCTGCGCACCCGCGGGGGCAGCACCGCCGCCTCGGCGAGCAGCCGCCCGCTGCCGGTGCTGGCCAGCAGTACCGCGGCCGTGCGGGTCTGCACGGCGGCGCGGTCGCCGGCCGCCATCGCGGTCATCCCGCCCATGGAGTGGCCGACCAGCACCACCTTCTCGTCGCCCTCGACGACGGACTCCAGGACCGCGGTGAGGTCGTCGGCGAGCGCGCCGGTGCCGTAGCCGCCGCGGCGCGGGGTCCCGCTGGCTCCGTGGCCGCGCTGGTCGTACGCCACGACCCGGTACTCCCCGGCGAGTTCGTGGATGAGCGGGGCCCAGAAGAGGGTCCTGCACGTCCAGCCGTGGATCAGCACCACGGTGGGCGCGGTGCCGGCCTCGGGGCCGTACTCCTCCACGTGGATCGAGGTGCCGTCCGCGGACCGCACGGAGTGCGTGCGACGGGCGGCCGGGAGGTCGAAGACGGACGCGGTCACGAGGCAACCTCCACGCGCTCCGGGTGCTCCCCGGGGGCACCGGCGGGCACGGTCTCGTACTCCTGCAGTTCCAGCCGGCGCGTGGCGCGCCGGAACTCCGCGGTCGTCCCGGGCCAGACGGTGGTGTTGCGGCCCTGGTCGTCCAGGTACCAGCTGACGCAGCCCCCGGTGTTCCAGACCGTGCGCGCCATGCGGCGCTGCAGTTCCTCGTTCCAGGACCGCACGGCCTCCGGGCGGGCGTCGAGCGCGGCGGCGCCGGTGGTGTCCAGGGCGCGCAGGTACGCGGCGACGTAGTTCAGCGAGGACTCGATCATCAGGATCATCGAGCTGTTCCCGAGACCCGTGTTGGGTCCGATGACGAACAGCAGGTTGGGGAACCCGTCGACGGTGCAGCCGCGCAGCGCGGCCATGCCGTCCTTCCAGTGCTCGGTCAGCGAGCGGCCGTCGGCGCCGAACACCCGATCGCCGATGGGCATGTCGGTGACGTGGAAGCCGGTGCCGAACACGATGACGTCGGCCTCGCGCTCGGTGCCGTCGGCCATGACGAGGGTCGAGCCGCGCACCTCCTTCAGCGCGGAGGCGACGACCTCGGTGTTGGGCCGCGCGAGCGCCGGGTAGTAGTCGTTGGACAGCAGGATGCGCTTGCAGCCGATCCGGTAGTCGGGGGTCAGCTTGGCCCGCAGCGCCGGGTCCTTGACGGCCTTGCGCAGGTGCGCGGCCGCCATGGCCTGGGCGCCGCGCATCATCGCCGGGCGCTTGGTGAACGCGCCGACCTGGAACTCGCGGATCAGCCAGAGCAGTCCGCGCCGCGCCCTGGCGGTGGCCGGCACCTTGCCGTGCAGCCACTGCTCGGCCCGGCTGATCCCGCGGTCCATGCGCGGCATCACCCACGGGGGCGTCCGCTGCACCACGGTCAGGCGCTCCACCTCGGGCTGGATCGCGGGCACGATCTGGATGGCCGAGGCCCCGGTGCCGACCATGGCGACCCGCTTGCCCTTGAGGTCGAAGTCGTGGTCCCACTGCGAGGAGTGGAAGACCTTCCCCGGGAAGGCGTCGAGACCGGGGACGTCCGGCAGCTTGGGGTCGGACAGCGGCCCGGTGGCCGAGACCACGACGTCGGCGGTGAGTTCGCCGCGGGAGGTGGTGATGCGCCAGTGCCGGGCGCCGGCCTCCCAGCGGGCCTCGGTGACCTCCGTGCCGAGGCGCAGGTGCGGGCGGAGGCCGAAGGTGTCCGCGACCCGTTCCAGGTAGGCCCGGATGTGCGGCTGGCCGGAGAAGGTGCGCGGCCACTGCGGGTTCGGCGCGAAGGAGAACGAGTACAGGTGCGAGGGCACGTCGCAGGCGCACCCCGGGTAGCTGTTGTCCCGCCACGTCCCGCCGACGGAGTCCCGGCGCTCCAGGACGACGAAGTCGGTGATCCCCTCGCGTCGCAGCCGTACGGCGGCGCCGAGTCCGCCGAACCCCGATCCGATCACCGCAACCCGCACGTGTTCGCTGTGTCCGGCCATACCGCCGCCTCTCGGTGCCGCCCCTTGCCGAATCGCGCCAGTGTTCACTGGCGCGGTTCGGAGCGTAGACCAGAAGGCGTTACCAGCGGTAGAGGGCGGGCGGCGCGACGTGACGCGCGCACCGCATAGGCTGATCGGCGTGGCGACGCACGAGCGCGAGTACCGGATGGACGAGTTGGCCGAAGCGGCCGGGGTCCCGGTGCGTACCGTCCGCTTCTACCGGGAGCGCAAGCTGCTCCCGGCGCCGCGCCGCGAGGGCCGCATCACCTGGTACAACGACCACCACCTGGCCCGGCTGCGGACCATCACGGCCCTGCTGGAGCGGGGCCACACCCTCGGCGGCATCGCCGAGCTGATGGACGCCTGGGAGAGCGGCCGCCGCGACGTCGGCGAACTGCTCGGCCTGGACCCGGGACTGCCCACCCGCTGGTCGGAGGAGGAGCCGCTGCGGCTCACCCCGGAGGGCCTCGCCGACCACTACGGCGACCAGGCCACCGCGGAGAACCTGGCCACCGCCCTGGACATCGGCTACCTCGCCGTGGACGGCGACGACGTCGTCCACGTCAGCCGCCGGCTGCTGGAGGCCTCGGCCGCACTGGTCCGGGAGGGCGTCCCGCTCGCCGAGGTGCTCGCCGCGGGCCGCGCCATGCGGGGCCGCATGGACCTGCTCGCCGAGCTCTTCGTCGAGCTGGCCCGCACCTACGTCCTGCCGGACGCGGAGGCCGACCTGCAGTCCGGCGACACCACCCGGCTGAGCGAGGCGATCGCCCGGCTGCGCCCCCTGGTGCAGGCCGTCGTCGAGGCGGAGCTCGCCCTGGCGATCGACCGCAGGCTGCGCGAGGAGCTCAAGCGGTAGCGGACGCCCGCGCATAGCCCGTACGGGCGTGTGGCCGGGCGGCACCGGCGGGCCCGCGCGAGGGTGGAGCCATGGCCGTCACCGTCCCCACCGCCGGCCGGCCGCCCGCCCTGAGCCGCCGCCAGACCAACGTCGTCTTCGTGACGATCGTGCTCGGCCTGCTGCTGGCGGCCCTGGACCAGACGATCGTCTCCACCGCGCTCCCGACGATCGTCGCGGACCTCGGCGGTGCCGGGCACATGGCCTGGGTGGTCACGGCCTACCTGCTGGCGGAGACCGTCTCCACCGTGCTGGTCGGCAAGTTCGGCGACCTGTTCGGCCGCAAGGTCGTCTTCCAGGTCAGCGCGGTCGTCTTCGTCGCCGGCTCGGTCTTCGCGGGCGCCGCCACCAGCATGCTCATGCTGATCGTCGCCCGCGCCGTCCAGGGGATCGGCGGCGGCGGACTCATGGTCACGGCGATGGCCCTGATCGCCGACGTCATCCCGCTGCGCGAGCGCGGCAAGTACCAGGGCGCGCTGGGCGCGGTCTTCGGGGTCACGACGGTCGTCGGCCCGACGCTGGGCGGTCTGTTCACCGACCACGCCACCTGGCGCTGGTGCTTCTACGTCAACGTCCCCGTCGCGATCGTGATGGTCGTGATGGCCGCCCGTACCGTCCCCGTCGTCCGGGCCGCCGTCCGCCCCGTCGTCGACTACGCGGGCATCGCGCTGGTCGCCCTGGGCGCCTCGGGACTGGTGCTCGCCCTGGAGTGGGGCGGCAGCCAGTACGCCTGGGACTCCGCCGTCGTGGTCGGGCTGTTCGTCTCCTCGGCCGTGCTGCTGACCGCGTTCGTCCTGGTCGAGCTGCGCGCGAGGGAGCCGATGCTCCCCATGCACCTGTTCCGCAACCCGGTCTTCGTCGTGTGCTCGCTGCTCAGCTTCATCGTCGGCTTCGCGCTGCTGGGCGCGCTCACCTACCTGCCGACCTACCTCCAGTTCGTCGACGGGGTCTCCGCCACCGAGTCCGGGGTCCGCACCCTCCCGCTCGTCGCCGGACTGCTCGGCACGTCCATGGCCTCCGGCACCGTCATCGGCCGCACCGGGCGCTACAAGGCCTTCCCCATCGCGGGCACCGCCGTCATGGCGCTCGGCCTGTACCTGATGTCCACCATGGACCGGGCGACCGGGCCGTGGCTGGAGTCCCTGTACATGCTCGTCTTCGGCCTCGGCATCGGCCTGGCCATGCAGGTCCTGACGATCGCCGTCCAGAACACCGTCGCGTACGCGGAACTGGGCACCGCCACCTCCGGGGTGACCTTCTTCCGCACCCTCGGCAGCGCCTTCGGCACCGCCGTCTTCGGCACCCTGTACGGCAACCGGCTCGGCCCCGCCCTGTCCGCCGCCCTCGCCGAGGTGCCCGGCGTCCCGGCCGCCGCGGCGCAGGACCCGCAGGCCCTGCGGGCGCTCCCGCCCGACCGGGCCGCCCCGATCGTCGACGCCTACGCCGACACGATCCAGCACGTCTTCCTGTGGGTCGCCCCGGTGGCCCTGGCCGGTTTCGTCATCGCCTGGTTCCTCAAGGAGGTGCCGCTGCGCGACAGCGCCCGCGCCGGCGCCTCGGACATGGGCGAGGGCTTCTCCGCCCCCGACTCCCCCGACGCCGTCGTCCAACTGGAGCGGGCGGTCGCGGGCGTCATGCGCCGCGAACACGCCGCGGAGCCCGCCGTCGCCCTCCGCATCCTGGCCGACTCCGGTTCCCCGCTCACCCCGGGCGAGGCCTGGGCGCTCGGGCAGATCCACTGGCGCGACCGCTTCCAGGGCGGCGCCTCACTGGACGCCGTCGCCCGCGCCCACCACATGCCCGGCGAGGTCCTCGAACCCGCCTTCGCCAAGGTGGCCCGCGGCGGCTGGGCCCGCGTGGACGGCGACACCCTCACCCTCACCGCGGCCGGCCGCGCCCAGCTCGACCTCCTCGCCGCGGCCTGGCGCCGCTGGCTGGACTCCCGGCTCGACGACTGGACGATCGCCGACCCCGCCGACCGTGCCCTGATGGACCGCGCCGTCGACAGCCTCGCCCGCAAACTCCTGGAGGAGAGCGAGGACGACCGCCACCCCGCACCCGTGTAGGGGCCGGTCCGTGGGGCGAAGGAATCGCCCCGCATCCGTAGGGTGGTCGTATGACGCTCGATCTCGACGCCTATCTCGCCCGCATCGGCTGGGCCGGGGAACGCCGCCCCACGGCGGAGGTGCTGCGGTCCGTGCACCGCGCCCACATGCTGGGCATCCCGTTCGAGAACCTCGACCCCGTCCTGGGCCGGGCGCCCTCGCTCGCGCTGCCCGATCTGGAGGCAAAGCTCGTCCACGGCCGGCGCGGGGGCTACTGCTACGAGCACAACACCCTGTTCGCCGCGGCGCTCACCGCCCTCGGGTTCCGAGTCACGCTGCTCACCGCGCGCGTGCTGGTGGGGGCGAAGCCGGGGGACGTCCGCCCCCGTACGCACATGCTCATGCTCGCCGAGGTGCCCGGCGAGCCGGTGCCGTACGTGAGCGACGTCGGCTTCGGGAGCATCGGCGCCCTGCTGGAGCCGTTGCCGCTGGTGGCGGACGTGGAGCTGCACGACGCGCCGCGCCGCCACCGGCTGGTCCACGCGCCGCACGACGGGCCGCTGGAACTGTGGAAGCTCCAGGCGTACCCGCCCGGCGCCGCTGACGACGGCTGGGAGGACCAGTACGCCTTCACGGTGGAACCCTTCCAGGCCCCCGACTACGAGGTCATCAACTGGCACGTGGCGACCAACCCGCGCTCCCCCTTCTCCCGCGGCGTCTACGCCCAGCGCACCACCGGCGACGCGCACCTGTCCCTGACCGGACGCCGCCTGACGGAGACGACGGCCGACGGCACCCGCAAGGAACGGGAACTGGCGGACGCGGACGAGGTGCTGCGGGTCCTGGCGGACGACTTCGCCGTACGGCTCCCGGAGGGGACGCGGCTGCCGGAGTGACCCGGCGGCTACGACGCGTCCTTCCCCTCGGCGAGCGTGTGCGCCACCAGGGCGTTGGCGTGTCCGTGCCCGAGTCCGTGCTCGGCCTTCAGCCAGCCGACGAGCTCCATGTGGCGGGTCAGCGGGGAGGAGCGGATGAGCTCCTTCCACTCCTCGACCGGCCGGCCGTACTTCTTCTCGATCGACGGGAAGTAACTCGCCGGGCCCTTCACGTTTTCTGTCATGCCCGGTGGACCGCGCGGGCGCCGTGAATCCATCGGCACCGTGGCGTGGCCTGCGTCACACCTGGTCCTCGATTCCCCGCGTCAGGTGAATTCCGCCGGTTCCCGGCGTGCCGCCGCCCGCCGCGTGCCTAGCGTGGCGCTGCGGGACGACGCCAGGGGAGCCGGACGGGGGTGGCCGCGTGACGGTCGAGGACAAGCGCTCGGTGAGCATGAGGATCTTCGGGGACCTGCTCAAGGCGCTGCGCGAGGGCCAGGGGCTCACCCTGGACGCGGTGGCGGCGCACACGGGCTACTCGAAGTCGCAGACCGTCAAGATCGAGTGCGGTGAGCGCATCGCCAGCACGGCGTTCATCGACAGGGCCGAGCAACTGCTGGGCTCACCCGGGGTGCTGAAGGCGGTGGCACCCCATCTGTCCCGGGAGAAGCTGCCCGTGGGGTACGGGGAGTACGCGGACGAGGAGGCCCGGGCGCTGAGCCTGGGATCGTACAACACCCACGTCATTCACGGCCTATTGCAGACCGAGGCCTACATCCGTGCCGTGTTCGGGGCCCGCTGTCCGGCCCTGGAGGAGGACGAGGTCGAGCGCTGGACCGAGGACCGGCTGGCCCGCCAGACCCTGATCACCCGCCGGCCCGTGTGCATGCTCTCCTTCGTCCTGGAGGAGTGGCTCCTGCGCCGCCCGACGGGCGGACGGGCCGTGATGGGGGCACAGTTGCGGCACCTCGTCGAGGTGGGGCGGCGGCGCAACGTCCAGATCCAGGTCATGCCGGCCCGCTACGAGTCGCACGCCGGACTCGACGGTCCCTTCACCTTCCTGGAGAACCCCGAACGCCAGTTGCTCGCCTACGCTGAAGGTCAGGTCGGGGGCCTGCTCACGGATGACCGGAAAAGGGTCAGTCTGCTCCACCAGCGCTATGGCATGATCCGGGCGCAGGCCCTCACGCCGGAGGACTCTGCCAAGGTGATCGAGCAGATTGCGGGTGAACTGTGAGCGCTCTCGTGTGGTTCACGTCCCGTCACAGCGGCAGCGACGGCGGCGAATGTGTGGAAGTTGCGGTCGGCCCGGCTGCCGTCCACGTACGGGACTCCAAGGACAGGTCCGGCCCGGTTCTGGCCTTCGAGCCGGACGCGTGGACCGCGTTCGTGGCCTTCGCCAGCCAATTGTCCGAACCCCAAGGATAGTTACCAACCGGTAATCCGAACGCCAGTTTCCGCTCACCCGCACCAGCGAACGTACGGTGCATGACAACCCTCAAAACCCTCACCTGGAGACGCGGCGCCGTCGTCGCGGCGATCATCGCCGCCGGGGTGTCCGGCATCGCGCTCCCCGCCGACGCGCACGCCTCCGAGCCCACCGGCGTTGCGGTGGCGGCGGCCACCACGGCCTCCGCCACCGCCGTCTCGGTCGGCCACGAGACCTGGCTGCGGGACGTGCGCCCGGTGATCGACCAGGCGCACACCTACGTCCAGGACCGTACGGCCGCCCGGAAGCCCGGCGAGAAGCTGGCGATCGTGCTGGACATCGACAACACCGCGCTGGAGACGTACTTCGACTGGTGGTTCCCGCCGGCCGTGGCGCCGACGCGTGACCTCGCCCGGTACGCGGACTCCCGTGGCGTGGACGTCTTCTTCGTCACCGCCCGGCCGGACTTCATCTACCCGGCCACGCACTACAACCTCGACCGCGAGGGCTACCCGGTCGCCGGGCTCTACGGCCGTTCGATCCCGGACCTCTTCGACGAGGTCAGCGCGTACAAGACGGCGCAGCGCGCCGCCATCGAGAAGCGCGGATACACGATCGTCGCGAACATCGGCAACAACACCACCGACCTGGTGGGCGGCCACGCCGAGCGCACCTTCAAGCTCCCCGACTACGACGGCCTCCTGGACTGACACCGTCCGTGACCGGGCCACGCCCGGGGGACGATCGTTCCCCGGGCGTTCACCATGCCCTCATGCGCGGGCTTCGTACGCGCTCGACCTGCGGCTTAGCGTCACCAGGTCCTGTTCGTCCGATGTAGACGAGGTGTAAATGTCCCTCCGGCACGCAATCGCAGCCCTGGCCGTCGTACCCGCGCTCGTGGTCCCCACCGCCGCCCAGGCGGCCACGGCCCACGACGGCCACGGCCACTCCCCCAAGGCCTCCTTCGACCTGCAGGCCCACCGCGGTGGCATCGGCATGACCACCGAGGAGTCCCTGGAGGGCTTCGGCAAGGCCCTGCGCCTCGGGGTGAGCACCCTGGAGCTGGACACCCACGTCACCAAGGACCAGAAGGTCGTCGTCAACCACGACCGCCAGATCAGCGCCCAGAAGTGCAAGGACACCGGCCCCGTGACGGCGGGCGACCCGATGTACCCGTACGTCGGCAAGTACATCAAGGACCTGACGCTGGCCCAGATCAAGACGATGGACTGCGGCTACCAGCAGCTGCCCGGCTTCCCCGAGCAGGAGCAGATCAAGGGCCACCGCATGGTGGAGCTCAAGGACGTCCTGGGCCTGGTCAAGAGCTACAAGGCCAAGAAGGTCAAGCTCAACATCGAGACCAAGGTGGAGGCCGGCGCCCCCGAGCAGACCGCGCCGCGCGAGCTGTTCGTGCGCCGGGTCTTCGAGGAGATCCACCGCTCGGGCATCGAGAAGCAGGTCACCATCCAGTCCTTCGACTGGGGCGCCCTGAACGAGATGCACAAGCTCGCGCCGAAGTACCCGCTGGTGGCGCTCACCAACTACGACTTCCTCCAGGTCGGCAAGCCCGGCGCCTCCCCGTGGCTCGGCGGCATCGACGCCGACGACTACGACGGCGACTTCGTCAAGGCCGCCGCCGCCATACCGGGCGTCAAGGCGCTCTCCCCGGTCTACGGCATGCCGCAGAACGGCACCATCGCCGACCCGAACTTCACGTTCTACGTCACCGGGAAGATGGTGGACGACGCCCACGAGCGCGGCCTGAAGGTCATCCCGTGGACCTGTGACGACAACCCGACCATCGAGGCCCTGATGGACATGGGCATCGACGGCATCATCACCGACTACCCCAACCACGTCCGGCAGATCATGGCCGACCGCGGCATGCGCCTGCCCAAGGCGTACCCCGCCCCGCGCCACTGACGAGCGGCGCCCTGCACGCGGACGCCCCCGGGACCGGCTGCCGGTCCCGGGGGCGTCCGCGTGCGGTTCACATGGTCGAGGCGGCGGGTTCCCCGGCCGGGCTGGCCAGGTCCTCCTCGGGGTGGACGCACTTGTACAGGCACTGGGTGCGGGACATCGCGAAGACGCCGTAACTGAGGACCGCGAACCCCGCCAGCGCGGGCAGCAGCCAGAAGCCGGTGCGCGGCTGCTCGCCGTAGAGCGCGACCCCCAGGCAGAAGCCGACGACGGCGTCGCCGAGCGTCAGGGCGGGCTGGGAGGCGATCAGCGGTCCCCCCTGCATCGCGGTCCCCAGCAGGAACAACGAGAACCCGCCGGCCGCGGCGAAGGCGTAGGTCTGCCAGGACAGCAGCCAGGCCGCGATCCCCTGGTGCTCCAGGACGTCCATGGACGACTTGATCAGCGCGGCCGTGAGGGCGTTGCCGACCGCCGCCGCCCCACCGAGGCAGGCGGCGCGCATCAGTCCGGTGGGCCGCCGCAGCCCGGCGAGCACCAGCACGGCGCCGAGCCCGCCGACGATCAGCAGCGTCGGCACCCACCAGATGCCCGGCACCTGGTCCCGCCCACCGCTGGGCGCCATCGAGAAGAGGAACAGCGCCAGGCCCCCGGCGATGCACGCCACACTGGCCCACGCCTTGTGGGACAGCTCCACGTGGAAGACCATGCCGCCGATCACCAGGGCCAGCGGCAGTTCCAGGATGAACACCGGCTGGACCGCGGCGAGCGAACCGGTACCCAGCGCCAGGGCCTGGAAGATCGCGGCGAGGATGACGCCGAGGATGCCGGCGAGCCAGACCGGGGTGCGCAGCAGGTCCTTCATCAGGCCCAGGCGCAGCGACTTCGAGGCGGGGACGGTGAGCACCGCGCGCCGCTGCAGGACCGTCCCGAAGGCGTTGCTGCAGGCCGCGAGGACGGCGAAGAGGATGGAGATCATGACAACGGCACCACTCCCGCGTGCTCGGCCGCGGTCGTCCTCGTCCGGCTCGGCGCCGGACGACGCTCGATGGTTTCTATGTCTTCGATGGGTTCGTCCGGTTTTCCGCGTAAAGGGAAAGTCTAACGTCGAACGTATGCGGAGGCCCGCCGCGGTCCGGCGGTCACCGCGCGGCCGTCACAGCGCGGCCGTCACAGCGCGGCCGTCACAGCGCGGCCCGGTCGCCGGTGTCCACCGGCTCCGTGGCGCGCGCCCCGCGCAGCGCGTCGGAGCGCACCTCGTCGGCGGTCAGCACGTAGCCCGTCGTGGAGTCGGCGGTGGAGCGGGCGAAGACCACCCCGTAGACACGTCCGGAGGTGTCCAGCAGCGGGCCGCCGGAGTTGCCGGGGCGCACCACGGACCGGACCTGGTAGATGTCGCGGGTGACCGTTCCGTCGCCGTAGATGTCCTGGCCGGTGGCGCGGATGCGGCCGGCCACCGTCGCGGCGCGCAGGTCGAGGCCGCCGTCCTGCGGGTAGCCCGCCACGACCGCGCCGTCACCGCTCACGGCGTCGCCGGTGAAGCTCAGCGCGGGCGCGTCCAGCCCAGGGACGTCCAGGACGGCGACGTCCTTGCCGGGGTCGAAGAGCACCACGGTGGCCCGGTAGGCCCGCCCGAGGCCGCCGACCTGCACCGCGGGTTCGTCCACCCCGGCCACCACGTGGGCGTTGGTCATGACGTGCTCGTCGGCGAAGACGAAACCGGTGCCCTCCTGGCCCTGACGGCGGCCGTCCACGAAGGCGACGCCCTCGATCTTGACGGTGCTGCGCGCGGCCGCGCCGGCCGCGGCGGTGGTGACGTTGTCCCCGGAGGGCGCGGGCACCCCGTTGACGGGCTCGGACTCGAAGGGGTTGAACACCTGCGGGAACCCGGCCTCGGCCAGTGCGCTGGTCGCCCTGCTGAACCAGGTGGGTGCCTGCCGGGGCATGGTGTCCTGGACCGCGCCGAGCACCTCGGACCCGCGGATCGACTGCGCCAGCACGCTGGAGGAGGACGTCACCAGCACGCTCGCGGCCACCCAGGCGACCAGCAGCACGGCCACGGCGTTCGCCACCGCGCCGCCCACCCCGTCGAGCCAGCGCAGCGGGCCCCAGTCCAGACCCGTCCGCACCTTCCAGGCGACCCCGGAGGCGAGGGCGTGCCCGCCGGCCGCGGGCACCAGGACGGTCAGCAGCGCGACCAGCGTCGCCCGTGGCGTGCCCGACTCGACGTACTGCAGCACGTACGGCAGCAGCCACACGCCGACCACCGCACCGCCGAGGAAGCCCGCGAGCGAGATGCAGCCCACGACCAGTCCGCGCCGGAAGCCGGCGACGGCGTAGGCGACGGTCAGCACCAGCAGCAGGAGGTCGAGCAGGTTCAACCGAGGGGCCTTTCGACGAAACCCTGTGGACCAGTGAAAACGCACATTAACTGCCCATAGGTTCCCTTTTGCGGTGCACCGCACGCAGATTCCGTCACATCTGCCCCGGGCTCCCCGGATCACCGTGGAATCGCATGGGAAAGGCCCGGCACGGCTTCCGTGTGCAACCACGGACGCCGGCACCGGGCCCTCCGTCGCACCGCACCCCGTCCCCACGGGTCGGCGCGTGCGGGACCTTCCCACCGCTCAGGGGCGGCCCCGCAGCTCATTCCCCCTACATGTGGACGACCGGGGCGGCCTCAGCATTCCCGTCCTGAGCAGGAATTCCACGCCGGTAGAGCAGGAAGCTGATCACCAGGCCGGCCGCGAAGAAGGCCGCGGCCCACCAGTAGGCCGTCGCGTAGCCCTCCAGCGCGGCCTGCGCCTTCACCAGCGGATCGGTGCGGTGGGCCAGGGCGTAGTCGGTGGCGGCACCGGTGGCCAGGGTGTTCAGCAGCGCGGTGCCGATCGAGCCGCCGACCTGCTGCATGGCGTTGACGGCGGCGGAGGCGACACCCGCGTCCTCGGCGCCGACACCGGTGGTGGCCAGGTTCATCGCGGGCGGGAAGATCAGGCCCATGCCCAGGCCGATCACCAGCAGCGGCGGCAGCACGTCGGCCGCGTAGCCGCTGTCCAGGCCGAGCCCGGTCAGCCAGGCCAGGCCCGCCGCCGCGAGGCCGAAACCGGCCGGCACCACGGGCTTCGGGCCCACCCGGGGCACCAGCACGGTGGTGGCGACCTGGGCGCCGACCATCAGGGCGCCGACCAGTGGGAGGAAGGCCAGGCCCGTCCGCACCGAGGAGTAGCCGAGGGTGAGCCGCAGATAGTAGGTGAGGAAGAGGAAGACCGCGAACATGCCGGCGCTGGAGACCAGCGAGGCGGCGAAGGAGGCGCCCCGGTTGCGGTCCAGCAGCACGCGCAGCGGCAGCAGCGGGTGCCGCGCCCGGGTCTGCCACCAGGCGAAGGCGGCCAGCAGCAGCGCGCCCGCGGCCAGGCAGCCCCACACCTGCGGCGAGCTCCAGTCGTGGCTCTCGGCGTTGGAGAAGCCGAAGACGACGGCGAACAGCCCCGCGGAGACCAGCACGGTGCCGGGCAGGTCGATCGTCGCGCCGGGACGGCGGCTCGCCCGCCGCAGCAGGGCCGCGCCGCCGAGGAAGGCGACCAGCGCGAAGGCCAGGTTGACGTAGAGGGTCCAGCGCCAGTTCAGGTACTCGGTCAGCACCCCGCCGAGCAGCAGGCCGACGGCCGCCCCGGAGCCGGCGATGGCGCCGTAGATGCCGAAGGCGCGGGCGCGTTCCCTGGCGTCGGTGAAGGTCGTGGTGAGCAGCGAGAGCGCGGCGGGTGCGAGGAGCGCCCCGAAGGCTCCCTGCAGGGCCCGGGCGGTCACCAGCATCTCGAAGCTGCCGGCGGCGCCGCCGAGCGCGGAGGCCCCGGCGAAGCCCGCGACGCCGACGAGGAAGGCGGTCTTGCGGCCGAAGAGGTCCGCGATCCGGCCGCCGAGCAGCAGCAGGCTGCCGAAGGCGAGGGCGTAGGCGGTGACGATCCACTGCCGGTTGCCGTCGGTGAAGCCCAGGTCGGCCTGGGCGGAGGGGAGGGCGATGTTCACGATGGTCGCGTCGAGCACGACCATCAGCTGGGCGATGCCGATGACGGCGAGGACCCACCAGCGCTGCGCCGCCGGGGCGTCGGGCGCCTTCGTCTCGGCCCCCACGGGGGGTGCGCCGGTGCCGGCCTTCGGCTCGGCGGTGCTCTGGGACATGCGGGACGCGCTCCAGTCGGTCACGGGGAGGGCAGGGAGGGGTCGGGACGCCGGGAACCCGACGAGATACGAAACCGTTTCGTACACGTCGAGACTAGGGCCCGCCTTATCGAAACGCAAGTGTTTCGATCGAAGGGGCGCAACCGGCTGCCTAGAGTGGGAGCCGAGGACCGAGGAGGTGCGGCCGTGGCCGAGCAGCACGCGGGAGATCGCCCCGAGAGGGCGATCCTGGAACGGATCAGCGCGATGGTCTCCGACGAGCGGACCCTGCGCGAGCTCCTCAGCGAGGGGCGGGTGGACAGCGGGACCGAGCAGGCCCGGCTCGACGAACTGGAGCGCGAGCTCGACCAGTGCTGGGACCTGCTCCGCCAGCGCCGCGCCAAGACCGAGGCGGGCGGGGACCCGGGCGAGGCGAAGGTGCGCCCCTCGCACACCGTGGAGGGCTACCAGTCGTGAAGAGCGACGCACAGGTGACGGACACTCCCGGCGCGCGACGCTACGAGGCGCACGTCGGCGGCAGGCTGGCGGGCTTCGCCACGTACATCCGCACCCCCGAGATGATCGCCTTCCTGCACACCGAGGTGGACCCGGAGTTCGAGGGCCGGGGCGTGGGTTCCGCGCTCGCCCGCCACGCGCTGGACGAGGCGCGGGAGCACGGCCAGAGCGTGCTGGCGGCCTGCCCGTTCATCGCGGGCTGGATCGCGCACCACCCCGAGTACGAGGACCTGGAGTACCGGCCGCGCAGCACGGTCAGCGACTAGGCCTGTCGTCAAAGCAGTGCCGGCCGCCCGGAGGGCGGGCCCCGCGGGGTCTGGTGCGGTACATCGCACGGCGGAGAGGCGCCCTCGTCGTGGGCTACTCGGACGATTCGCCAACGCAGCGAGGCGCCGTGCCGCGACCGGGTCCGATGCCGAGCGCCGGCAGCACCACCGCGTCGATGTAGCGGTGCATGAAGGCGGCGTCGACCTCCACGTCCTCCAGCAGGCGGCGGGTGATCACGGCGCCGAGCATCATGTGCGGCATGAACTCGGCCGCGGGGACGGCCGCGTCGATCTCCCCCCGGTCGGCGGCCCGCCCCAGCAGCTGCCGCACCCCGGTGAGCTCGGGCTCGATCAGGTGCTGGCGCATCGCCTCGGCGAGGTCGGGGTTGGTGGCGGAGGCGTGGGCCAGGCCCCGGATCAGCGGGGTGTCCACGTCCGAGCCGTCGCCGATGCGGTCGGCGAGCTCGTGCAGGTCGCCGGGGAGCGAACCGGTGTCCACGTTCTCCACGTGCACCGGCTTGGTGCACCTGAGCGCGGTCACGACCAGCTCCGGCTTGCTCTTCCACTGCCGGTAGAGGGTGGCCTTGCTGGACCGGGTGCGGGTGGCGACCGCGTCCATCGTCAGCGCGTCGTACCCGACCTCGCGCAGCAGGTCGATCACCGCGCCGTACAGCTCCTGCTCCCGCTCGGGCGTCAGCCGGGTGCGGCGCGCCGGTGCGCTCGCGTCGGTCGTCATGTTCCGTGCTCCGTCTCTCGTCCCCTGCGAAACGGTTTCGTATCCCAACGACAATATGGCACCGCCCACCGAAACCGAAACGTTTCGATGGGCGGTGCACACGGTCCGGCTCACGCGCCGGCGCCGCGCGGCGTCAGGCCAGCGAGGCCGTGAGCGTGATCTCCGTGCCCGCGAGCGCCTTGCTCACCGGGCAGTTCGCCTTGGCATCCTCGGCCGCCTTGACGAACTCCGCCTCGTCGATCCCGGGCACCTCGCCCTCGACGGTCAGGTGGATGCCGGTGATCCCGGTGCCCGGCTTGAAGGTGACGTCGGCCTGCGTGCGCAGCCGGGTCGGCGGGGTGCCCGCCTTGCCCAGGCCGGCCGACAGGGCCATCGAGAAGCAGCTGGAGTGGGCGGCGGCGATGAGCTCCTCGGGGCTGGTCTTCCCGCCCGGCTCCTGGGAACGGGCGACCCAGGTCACCGGGTACTCCCCGATGCCGGAGGAGTCGAGGGTCACGACCCCGCTGCCCTCCGTCAGACTGCCGTCCCAGACGGTGTGCGCGACCCGCGTGGTGGAGTGCGGCGTGGTGGACATGGTGGATCCTCCCAAGTACGGCGTACGGCTGCGGCGGGTCCAAGTCTTCACCACCGCGCGCCGCTTCGCGAAGCGATCTCCCCCGCCGTGACGGTCGTGTTGCCCCCTGTCAAACGGGCCGTCACCCACAAGGGTGGCTGTACGCAGGGATTTCACCGACCCGCCCCCTGTCGCCGTGCCGCCGCCCTACGTTCGGGACCTGGGACGCGGACGTCAAGGAGTGAGCCTGGTGGTCGAATCCGTGCGGGTACCCATCCTCGCTTCGTGGGAGCGCTGTCAGACCGCCGGCCTCGACCCCGAACGGCTCGAGGTCCCGTACACCGACGACGTCGACCCCACCGGGGCACTGGTCCGGGCCGCCGGTCCGGTCCTCGACCGGCTCGCCGGCACGCTCTCCGGCACCCGTACCGCCGTCCTGCTCACCGACGACCGGGGGCTGGTGATCGACCGCCGGGCCGCCGAGCCGCCGCTGCTGCCCGCCCTTGACCGGGTCCGGCTCGCCCCGGGCTTCAGCTACCACGAACTCGACGCCGGGACCAACGGCATCGGCACCGCCCTGGCCGCCCGGCACCCCGTCCGCGTCTCCGGCGAGGAGCACTTCTCCGCCGCCCTGCGCGGCTTCACCTGCTTCGGCGTGCCCGTCCGCCACCCCCTCAGCGGCCGGGTGGAGGGCGTGCTCGACCTCACCAGCCTGTACGGCGACGCGCACCCCCTCATGGCCGAACTCGCCCGCGGCTGCGCCCTCGCCATCGAGCAGCGGCTCCTGGAGGAGTGCGGGGAGCGCGAACGCGCCCTGCTGCAGGGCTACCTGACCGCCGAGCACCGCGGCGCCGCGGCCGCCCCCCTGCGGCTCGACGGCGTGGGGCACATCCCCGGCGTCGGCCCGCCGGCCGGGCTCACCGACGGGGACGAGTCGGTGCTCGCCGAGACCGCGGCCGGGCTGATCGCCGCCGGACGGCGGGAGGCGCTCGAACTCCCCCTCTCCCACGGCCGCACGGCCCATCTGCTGTGCCGGCCCCTCGCGGGCGGCGCCGTCGTGGAGGTCAGCGTGCCCGGGGACGCCGGCGCGCGCGGCAACGCCCCGGGCGGGGCCGCGAGCCGCCCGCTGCTGGTCGGCGAGCCGGGGGTCGGCCGCCTGGCCGTCGCCGCGCGCCGCCGCCTGGAACTGCTCAGCGACGCCGCCCTGCGGATCGGCACCACCCTCGACGTCGCCCGCACCGCCCGCGAGATCGTCGAGGCCGCCGTGCCCCGGTTCGCCGACCACGCGACCGTCGACCTGTACTGCCCCGTCCTGGACGGCACGGCCCCCGGTGCCCCCGGTGCCCCCGGGGCGGAGCTGCGCCGGGTGGCGACGGACGGCGCGGCCCGCGGCCACGGCCCGTACGCCAGGGGCGAACCGATTCGCCTCGCCCCGGACAGCCCCCAGGCCAGAGCGCTGTACGGCGGCTCCGCGGTCCGCGACACCACCCCGGGCCCCGACGGCGAGCCGAGCGCCGTCCTCGCCGTCCCCCTGCGCGCCCGCGACACCCTGCTGGGCGTCGCCACCTTCCAACGCGCCGCGCGGACGGAACCGTTCGCCGAGGACGACCTCACCCTCGCCCGCGACCTCGCCGCCCGCGCCGCCGTCTGCATCGACAACGCGCGGCTCTTCACCCGCGAGCACCACCTCGCCCTCGAACTCCAGCGCAGCCTGCTCCCCCACGGCGTACCGGAGCAGCACGCCGTGGACGTCGCCCACCGCTACCTCCCCGCGGCGCGCGGCCGGGTCGGCGGCGACTGGTTCGACGTCATCCCGCTCTCCGGCGCGCGGGTGGCCCTGGTCGTCGGTGACGTCGTCGGGCACGGGATCCACGCCGCCGCCGCCATGGGCCGGCTGCGCACCGCCGTGCACAACTTCTCCGCCCTCGACCTGCCCCCGGACGAGCTGCTTGGCCGCCTGGACGACCTCGTCGTCCGCCTCGACGACGAGAGCGGCGCCGGTCCCGGCCTCGCCGGCGCGACCTGCCTCTACGCGGTCTACGACCCGGTCGCACGGCGCTGCCAGCTGGCCCGGGCCGGCCATCCGCCGCCCGCGCTGCTCGCCCCGGACGGCGAGGTGCGCTTCCCCGACCTGCCCGCCGGGCCGCCCCTGGGCCTGGGCGGACTCCCCTTCGAGTCCGCCGAGTTCGCGGTCCCCGAGGGCAGCGGCCTCGTCCTGTACACCGACGGCCTCATCGAGGGCCGCCACCTCGACCCGGACACCGGGATGCGCCGGCTCGGCCGCGCCCTCACCGCCGTCCCGCGGGGCTGCCCGCCGGAGGAGGTCTGCGCGGCGCTCGAGGCCGCGCTGCGCCCCGCCCCCTCCGCCGACGACGTCGTCCTGCTCGTCGCCCGCACCCGGTCCCTGGACGAGCGTCAGGTCGCCTGCTGGGACGTCCCCGACGACCCCGCGGCCGTCTCCGCGCTCCGCTCCGCGATCACCCGCCGGCTGCGCGCCTGGGGCCTCGACGAGCTCAGCTTCACCACCGAGCTGATCGCCAGCGAGCTGATCACCAACGCCATCCGCCACGGCGCCGGCCCCGTGCAGGCCAGGCTGCTGCGCGATCGGGCGCTGGTCTTCGAGGTCGCCGACGCCAGCGGCACCTCCCCCCGGCTCCGCCGCGCGGCCACCACCGACGAGGGCGGCCGCGGGATCTTCCTCGTCGCCCAGCTCTGCCGGCGCTGGGGCACCCGCTACACCGAACGGGGCAAGGTCATCTGGACGGAGCAGCAACTGCCCGCCTGAAGCTGCCCCGACCGGCGGCCGCGGACGCCGGCACCCTCGGGCGCCGCCTGCGGCCTCGCCCTGATGGCCCACCAGTCGCGCGGGATCCCGCTCCCCATGCGCCCCGGGCGATGTCCACGAAGCGCGCTCCCGGCGCCGCCGCCCGTCCCGCCCCTGGGGCCGGTCACCACGGCGGGGACGCCCCTCGCCGTACGGGTGAAGCGGCGGGACACGCTGGTTCCGGCTGTGCGCGGACGCGGTGTTGCCTACGGTGGGACCATGACCACGGCGGCAGACAGCAGCACGAACGCGAGCACGGACACCTACGACGTCATCGTCATCGGCGCGGGCCCCACCGGGGAGAACCTCGCCGACCGCACCAGGCAGGCCGGACTGACCACCGTGGTGGTCGAGGCGGAACTGGTCGGCGGCGAGTGCTCCTACTGGGCGTGCATCCCCAGCAAGGCGCTGCTGCGCCCGCAGGCCGCCCTGGACGCGGCGCGGGCGGTCGCGGGGGCACGAGAGGCGGCCGGCGGGCGGCTCGACGCCGCCGCGGTGCTGGCCCGGCGCGACTGGTGGACGGGGAACTGGAAGGACGACGGGGCGGTGGGCTGGCTGGACTCGGCCGGCATCGACCTCGTCCGGGGGCGCGGCCGGCTCGACGGCCCGCGCCGGGTCGTGGTCGACACCCCGGACGGCGGCGCGCGCGTCCTGGTCGCCCGGCACGCCGTGGCGGTCTGCACCGGTACCCGCGCGCAACTGCCCGACCTGCCCGGCATCGCCGACGACCACGTGTGGACCAGCCGCGACGCCACCAGTTCCCCCGAGGTGCCGGGGCGGCTCGTGGTGGTCGGCGGAGGCGTCGTCTGCGTCGAGATGGCGACCGCCTGGCGGTCGCTCGGCTCCGAGGTGACCGTGCTGGTCCGCGGCTCCGGGCTGCTGCCCCGCTGGGAGCCGTTCGTGGGCGAGCTCGTCGCGGACGGGATGCGCGCCGCCGGGGTGGACATCCGCACCGGCGTGTCGGTCACCGAACTGCGGAGGGCGTCGGAGTCCGGGCCGATCACCCTGGCGCTCTCGGACGGGTCGGAACTCGTCACCGACGAGGTCCTGTTCGCCACCGGCCGCGTCCCGCACACCGACGCCCTGGGCCTGGAGACGGTCGGCCTGACCCCCGGGTCGTGGCTGGACGTCGACGACACCTGCCTGGTCAAGGACGTCGAGGGCGGCTGGCTGTACTGCGCGGGCGACACCAACCACCGCGCCCTCCTCACCCACCAGGGCAAGTACCAGGGCCGTATCGCCGGCGCCGCCATCGCCGCCCGCGCCATGGGGGAACCCCTGGACACCGCCCCCTGGGGCCGGCACGCGGCCACCGCCGACAACGTCGCCGTCCCCCAGGTCGTCTTCACCGAACCCGAGGCCGCCGCCGTCGGCATCACCGCCGAGCAGGCCGAGCGGGAGGGCCGCCGCGTCAAGGTCGTGGACTACGACATCGGCAACGTCTCCGGAGCCGGGCTGTACGCCGACGGGTACAAGGGCAAGGCGCGTGCCGTCGTCGACCTGGACCGGAGTCACCTCGTCGGCGTCACCTTCGTCGGCCCGTCGGTCGGCGAACTGCTGCACTCCGCCACCATCGCCGTCGCCGGCGAGGTGCCGCTGGAACGGCTGTGGCACGCCGTACCGGCCTTCCCCACGATGAGCGAGGTGTGGCTGCGGCTGCTGGAGACCTACCGGGACGCGCCGGACGGCGAAGGCTGACGGAGACGGCGGCCCCGGGCGCCTGCCGATAGGATCGCGCCCTGCTCGTCGAGTCCAGGTCGAGGGGACAGCTGAGGTGGGGATTTTCCGGCGCGGGCCGAAGCGTGACCAGCGGGACGCACCCCGCGACCCCGAGTACGCCTTCTTCTCGGTGGACGAGGGCGCGCGCTTCCGCGCGATCGTGCGCGAGTCGTTCGCCGAACTCGGGCTGGAGGTCACGGTCTTCGCGGACATGGTGACCGACGACTCCGGCCGTCGCTTCGGGCTCGGCAACCTCGCCGCGCTGTGCCACAACGACCGGCGCGGCCCGCGCGTGTGGCCGCTGCTGGCGCGGGAGCACATCGGTGCGGTGCTGCGCACCCTCGACGGGCCCTCGCCGCTGGAGACCCTGCCCGCCGAGGAGATCCGCGAACGGCTCTACCCGCGTCTGGTCACCCCCGAGGCGATCGACCCGGAGACCTTCCGCTACGCCCGGATCGCCGCGCCCGGGCTGCTGGAGGTGCTCGCCCTGGACCTCCCGGAGAGCGTGATGACGCTCGCCGACCACGCCCTGGTCCCGCTCGGCGACGCCCGTGAGCTGCGCGGCCGCGCCCTGCTCAACCTGCGCGACCTGCCGGTGGAACGGCACGAGGTGGTCCGGCACGCCGACGTGCGCTTCGACGTCCTCGTCGGGGACTCCTTCTTCACCGCCGCCCGGGTGCTGGTCCTGGACGAGCTGGTGGAACGGGTCACCGGGGAGCCGCTGACCGCCGACGGGGCGCTGGTGGCCATGCCGTTCCGGCACCAGCTGGCCTTCCACGCCATCCGTGACAGCGGCGTCATCCCGGCGCTCAACGGCATGGCGGGTTTCGCGGCGGCGGGCCACGAGGACGCGGTGGGCCCCATCAGCCCGTACGTCTACTGGTGGCGGGACGGCGTGCTGACCCAGCTCAGCCGGAAGGACGGCGACGGGCTGCTGATCACCGTCGGCGAGGAGTTCCAGGACGTCCTCGAACGCCTCGTGCCCGACCAGGCGGGCGAGGAGAGATGAACGACGGCCGGCCGGGCGGGACGACCGTCAGACCGCTGATAGGCGTGGGCCCCGAGGGGCCCGCGCCCGACTACGCCGAACTGTTCCCCGACACGCAGCACGGCACGGGCGGTGGCCCCGGCGACCCGCAGGAGCCGCCGCGGGTACCGCACCCGGCGGGCGGGCACCGCAGGGCGCGCGGCGGGGCGGCCCGCTCCCGGCGGCGCCTGCGGGCCGTCGTCACCGTGGCCGGGGCGGTCGCCGGCGTCGGTGTCCTGGCCCTGCTCGGGCACCTTGTCACCGGTCCGGGCGGGGCCGACCGCGCGCTGCCCGATCCGAGCACCTCGCCGCCGCGGCTCGCGCTGCCCACCCTGCCGGACTCCGACGGCACCGCGGAGCCCTCGCGCGGCGCCCCGGTCCCGTCGGCGCGCACGGGCGCGGGCGAGGCCTCCCTGTCCGCCTCCGGCTCCGGTTCCGCGTCCGGCACCCTGCCACGGGCCTCCGCCACGGGCACCGCGACCGCCGCCCCGGGCGGCACCACCGGCACCGCGACCGCCGGTTCCGGCGCGGTGCTCAAGCCCGGTTCGCGCGGCCCCGAGGTCGTGGCGCTGCAGCAGCGGCTCACCCAGGTCCAGCTCTACGACGGTCCGGCCGACGGCAAGTACGACGGCGGCGTCAAGTACGCCGTCCAGCGGTACCAGATGGGCTACGGCGTCACGGGCGACACCTCCGGGTTCTACGGCCCCGCCACGCGCCGTTCGCTGGAGTCGGTCACCACGGCGCCCTGAGGCCGCAGCGGGTTCGGCAGCGGCAGGTAGCGGGCGGCGGCGCCGTCCGCGCCGGTCCAGCGCAGCAGCAGGTTGGTCTTCGCGGGGATGTACGGGGCGGCGAGCAGCTCCCGCACGGGCGCCGGGTCCCCCTGACCGGCCGCCCACTCCACGAGGAACGCCCGGGCCCGCGCCCACAGCACCGGCGTGAGCTCCGGGTGGCGTTCGGCGACCGCGCCCGCGATCTCCAGCAGGTTGTTGGTGACGAGGCAGTAGACCAGCCGTTCCCAGCCGTGGGCGGCGTCCACGCCGGGCCCGGGCGCGTCCGGACGTGCGTGGCGGCCGAGCAGCTCCTGGTGCCGCTCCTCGACCAGCTTGACCCCCTCGTGGTCGCGGAAGAGCGCCTGGCCGGGCACGCCGTCGGCGTCCACGGCGACGAGCACGTTCTGCAGGTGGCACTCCAGCACCGCACCGTGCCGGAGGTACGCGTGCAGCACCGGTGGCACGACCTGCCGCAGGTACGCCTCCCACCAGGCCAGCGCGCCGTCCACGGTCAGGCCCGGCGCGGCGAGCGGGCTGCCCTCGTACCCCTCGGCGACGGCCGCCGCGAGCAGCGGGGTCAGCCCGGGGCGCAGGTGCTCCCCGAAGCCGTCCCGGACGAGCACGGCCAGCCCCTCGAACGCGTCCCGGCCGCCCAGGTCGGCGGTCCGGTAGCCGCGGTCGGACAGGACGTCCGCCTCCGGTACCGCGCGCAGCACCTCGTCCACCGGCCCGAGCCAGCGCAGGTCGTGCCGCCACAGCCGGCGGATGTCGTTGGTGATCCGCACGTCGAGGCTGAACTTCAGGAAGAGGTCGGCGTCCGGCAGGTAGACCGTCCGCAGGGACGCCGTCGGCACGGCCGGTACGGCGGTGTGCCCCAGACGCAGCAGACGTCCGTCCCGGAACGCGGGGAGGCCGCCCAGCAGGGCCAGCTGCCAGGGGTGCGCGGGCAGGACCCGGTAGCCCTCGGGGACGTCCGGGTACAGCCGGTCGAGCACCGAGGTGTCGCCCTCACCGGCCAGCAGGTCCGCCCGGACCGCGAGCAGCGTGAGCGGGAAGCTCGTGTGCGCCTCCGGCGCGTACCGCAGCCAGCTCTCCGGCGGGCCGCCGCCGCGGGTCTTGGGGGCGGGGTGGTGGCGGTGGCCGGCCACCAGGGCCTGCTCGGAGCGCAGGTACGGATCGGCGGGCGGCGGCGCGTGCTCGCGGGCCTCCAGCAGGGCGGCGAGCACGTCGCGGCTGTCGCCGATCTCGGCGGGCAGCCCGGTGCCCGCGACACCGGTGCGCGCGGTGAGCTCCGCGGCGGCGACGTCGACCAGCGCCTCCAGCGGGAGCGGCCGCCAGCCGTCCCCGGCGCGCAGCTCGGGCCCGGCGGGATGGCGCCCGGCCCGCACCCGCAGCAGCCGGCCGGTCGCGGGCAGCCGGTGGACCGGACGGCCCCCGTCCTCGCCCGCGGCCTCGGCGAGCTCGCGCAGCAGGCAGTTCAGCAGGGCCGTCGCGGAGAGCGCCTCGGCGCGGTCCCAGGCGTCACCCACGACGGCTCGTTCCCGCTGGTCGGTGCCCTGGTCGATGCACGGTCGGCCGCCTCCTCGTAGGGTAGGGACCCATCATGTACCCGCACTCGGCGGCTGCGACGCGGCGCCCCCTGGAGACGGCGTTCGCGACCGAGCTGGCGACGCTCCGCCCCGACCTGCACGACGCGTACACCGCCGCGCTCCCCGGTGCGCGCGCCGCCGTCCTCGGCCGTCTGTGGCGTGCCCTGCTCCTGGAACCCCTGCCGGGCATCGCCTCGCGCGGCCCGGACCGCGTGCTGTTCCTCGACGGCCGGGTGCTCACCGGGCCGCGGCGGCTGCCGCACGACCTGGGGTCGCCGGACGAGCCCGCCCTGCCCCTGCTGCTGGACGGCCGGTCCCACGACCACCCGGCCGCCCTGGTGGAGGCCCTAGGGCTGCCGGGATCGGGCCTGCTGCGCGACGAACTCGACGACAGCGTCGCCTCGTTGGCCCTGTCCCTGGCGGGCGCCGCGGGCCTGGCGGGGCACGGCGGCCGGCCGCCGACCCTCGCCTCCTTCGAGCAGGGCGTCGTCGACGGCCATCCCTACCACCCGTGCTGCCGCAGCCGTCCCGGCTTCTCCGTGGCCGAGCAACTGGCCTACGGGCCCGAGCACCGGCCCGTCGTCGCCCTCGACCTCGTCGCCGTCCCGGCCGCCCGCTCCCTGGTCACGGGCGCCTGGCCGGACCGGTTCCGCGACGGCGACCGGGTCCTGCTGCCCGTCCACCCCTGGCAGACCCGGCACATCCTGCCCGCCCTGGGGCTGCGCCCGTACGCCGAGGCCGCGGTCCCCACCCGGCCGCTGATGTCGGTGCGCACCCTCGCCCCGCTCGACGGCGGGCCGCATCTGAAGACGGCGCTGAGCATGCGGATGACCTCGGCCGTCCGCGACATCTCGGCCCGCTCGGTGACCGACAGCGAGCCGCTGTCCGCGCTGCTGGACGAGCTGACCCTGCGGCTCGGCGGCGGCACGCTGCGCGTCACCCGCAACCTCGCGGCGGCCGCCGCCGTCGTCGGCGGTGAGGCCAGCCCCGACCTCGCGGCGCTGCTGCGGGAGTCCCCGTCCGGTTTCGCCGACCCGGCGGCCGGGGAGAGCGTGCTGCCCGTCGCCGCGCTCACCGGGCGGCCCGCCGACGGCGGGCCGCCCCTGCTCCGCTCACTGCTCACGGCCGCGGGACCGAGCGCCCCGCACGACGGCACCGCCTGGCTCACCGCCTTCGCCCGGCTCGCACTGCCGGCCATGCTGCGGCTGCTGTCCCAGGGCGTCGCCCTGGAGGCGCACGGGCAGAACCTCCTGGTCGTCCTCGACCGGCACGCCCGGCCGCTGCGGCTGGTCTACCGCGACCTGGCCGACGTCCGGATCAGCCCGGCCCGCCTCGCCCGGCACGGCATCACCGTGCCCCCGCTCGGCCGGGGCCTGAGCGACGACCCCGCGGTCCTGCACGCCAAGCTCTACGGCTCCCTGGTCGCCACCACGTTCGGCAGCCTCGTCTCCGCGCTCGGCGAGGCCCATCGCCCCACCGAGGCACGGCTGTGGGCCGCGGTGCGCACCGAGGCCGCCCGTGCCTTCGACGCCCTTCCCGCCACGGCGGACACCCGCACCGACCGCGCGGCCCTGCTCGCCGCCCCCGAACTCCCCGTCAAGGCGCTCACCTTGATGCGGCTGGAGACCTCCGCGAGCGGCGACCACTGGACGGGCCTGCCCAACCCCCTGCGCTGACCACCCGATCCGGCGGCCCGGGACGTTCGCGCCCGGCGACCAGATGACGCCGCCGAACGGCACGAGCAGCGCACCGCTCCCCCGTGCCGGAACGGCCACAACGAGAGGCCGCCGACCAGACAGAAGGCCAGGACGGACGCGCACGTGGCGACCAGCACACGGGTGCGCCCCGCCCGGGCCACCAACGAAGACCACTGGACGGGCCTGCCCAACCCCCTGCGCTGACCACCCGATCCGGCGGCCGGAGCTGGGCATCGGGCCGGGGTCAGGCCCTCGGCCGGAGGGAGCCGTCGTCCAGGAGCCATTCGCGGTGCAGGGCGCCGAGCGGGACGCGCTGCTCCATGAGCGGGGTGCCGAAGACGCCCAGGCGCAGTTGCAGCGCCCCGGTGAGGTCCACACCGCCGTACAGCGTCCAGGCCAGGGCCGCGGAACCGGCGCTGCCCCGGGACGCGGCGCCGGCCGTGGCCTCACCGCGCAGGTAGGGCGCGAGGTCGGCGGTGACCCCCACGGCCCCGTACAGGCCGACGCTCGCCTCGGCGCCGACCGTGGCCTTGACCCGGCCGGTGGCGGTCAGCGCGGCGCGGACCGGGGTGCTCGTCATGTCGGCCGCGGTGACCGGCCGCCAGCCCGCGGTCCGCTCGTAGTCGCCGCCGAGGCGGAAGCCGCCCTTGAGGTCCTGCCGTACGTCGACGCTCACCGTGCCGTCCGCCTCGACCTGGAGGTAGCAGGTCAGGTCGAGGTTGACGACCACCGGGACCGGCCCGACCTGGATGACCGGGTCCGCGTGCAGCCTGGCGAAGGGCACCCGCAGCGGCCGGCCGCCGTCCGCCGGCACGGCTGCCCGGCCGCGCACCTCCCAGCCGGAGGTCCACCGTCCCGACAGGCCGAGGAACGCGGCGTCGGGCGAGAGCGCCGGACCGCCGTCGTAGGAGAACTCGACCTCGGGCGCGACCTCGACGTAACCGGACACCCGCAGGCCCGCGGCGGGCACCCCGCCCTCCGCGCCGACGTCCAGGCGCAGGCTGCCCAGGGGCAACCGGGCACCGCCCGGGCCTGTCGTACGGCTGCCCGGCGTGGCCCGGGAGACCTCGACGTCCGCCACCAGGGGCTCGACGTCGACCTCCGCGGGGTCGACCGGCACGGTGCCCTCGGCCTTGTCCCGGCCGAGCAGGGCGCTCATCGTGGCGGGCGCCGTCTCGACCCGGGTCCGTGTGCCGTCGCCGTCCAGGACGCGGGTGACCTCGGCCAGCAGCCCGTCGGGGGCGCCCGGGGCAGGACCGCTGGCGATCACGTCGCCGGTCCGCGGCGTCTCGGCGGCGGAGATGACGGCCCGCCGGGTCCTGTCGTCGTACGAGGCGACCTTGAGCGCCGCCCGCCGGGCGCGCCCGTCGCCGCCTGCCCGGGCGACGGCGGTCGAGGTGTTCGTGGGCGCCGCCTTGACGGCGAGGTCGTGGGACGGCGCGGCCTGGACGCCGGCCGCGGCCCGCGCGGTGGCGGACGGCGGTGCGGCCGGGGCGGAGGTGGCGGCCGAGGGGGCGGCGGCGGCCGAGCACCCGGCGAGCAGCAGGGAGACGGCCGCGGCGGCGGCCAAGCGGACGTGCCTGGAGGCGGATGCGCGCATGGAGGGTCCTCGGAGCGTGTGGTGGGGGGTACGCACGGCAGAGAGGGCGACCCGCGACTTACCGACGGGTAACAACCGCCCCGAGCATCCCACGTGGCCCGGGCGCCCCGTGACGGATCCACCCCCGGCCCTGCCATGACCTCGGTCACACGCCACGCC